>JABIQT010000782.1 GCA_018667995.1 Candidatus Latescibacterota bacterium | reverse complement strand
TACGGAGGATCTGCAGGAACGCGTGGTGCAGTCCGAACGTAAACATGCTCTGGCAAACCTTACCCGTGGTATAACCCATGATATGAACAATGCTCTCGGCGCCGTTCTTCCATTGGTGCAGCAGTTGAGGGATGATTCCGCCAACGGCCGAATTGTTATGGAGACGCTTCGTGAGGATCTCGATGTAATTGAGCAATCCTTGCAGACTTGTCGCAGGATCTTCGGCAGTATGCTAACCATAGCGCGCGGGTCGAAACGGGGGATCGGACACGGCAATCTCCGCCGGGCAGTCGATAGTGCATTGACTGTCCTGGAGGACAGTTTGAAGCGCCATAAAATCAAAGTGTTGTTGCAGTTACCCGCAGAGCTACCCTCTATTCGTGGAAGTCAGGGCGATATTACCCAGCTATTCCTGAACCTCTTCACCAATGCTCGCGATGCTATGCCTGGCGGGGGCACGCTGACGATTTTTGCAAGTGTGGAAGAGACAGCGGTGAAGATGGCCGTGCAGGATGATGGTGAAGGCATACCGGAGGCGCATATGAAAAGGCTATCGGAGCCGTTTTTCACGACCAAAGAGGATGGCAACGGGCTCGGCCTTTCTATCTGCAGATCTGTACTCTGGGAAATAAACGGCACCATGCGATTCGATAGCGTACCGGGAGCCGGGACAAAGATTCTGCTCTCACTGCCGATTCTAAGTGATACTGATCAGGAGTCATCAGAATGACCGAGTATCGCATTCTCATCGTTGATGATGAAGCGCCGATGTTACGAACGGTCGAGCGGATTCTCGGTGGCGACCACGAAGTACTTGCTGTGCCCTCACCTGAAACCGCCATTGTCCTCGCACCAGACTTCAAGCCACATGTGGCTGTCATTGATGTAAGAATGGCGGGGATGGACGGATTTCAATTGATGAATATGCTGAAGCAGTTGGATCAGGACGTGCAGGTCATACTTATGACCGGTAGCGCCTATGACATCGACGATCAACTGATTCGGGCCATCAGGGAAAAGGCATTCTATTACATTACAAAGCCTTTTGACAGAGAGGTACTTCGGACCTTGGTACAGCGCTGTCTTGAGCTGAGAACTCTGGAGGATGCCAATCGTCGCCATGTCCGACACCTGGAAGGGCAGCTCGCCGAGGCGCGAGCGTTCCAGATGACCATGCTACCGGCGCGTGAGGCCAGTCTGGAAGGATTTGACATCAATGCCGCCTACCTGCCCTGCGAGGAACTGGGCGGTGATCTGTACGACTACGCATCGGCCTCGCCCGACACCGTGTCGGTAGTCATCGCGGACGTTGCAGGACACGGAGCATCTGCTGCTATGTTGACGGGGATCGTGAAGTCGGCTTTTCATGCCTCTCTTGAGGAAGGATATCATCCGTCTGCAGTGGTGAAGAGAGTTGAGGAAGGAATACGGCCATTTCGGTCCGATCGATTCATCACCATGTTGTGCGCTTCAATTTCTATTTCTGACGGCACGATGACCTACATAAACGCCGGCCACTTTGGCGGTACGCTCGCCAATGCCGGGGAGGCGCCGCAGTCCCTTGATTCAACGGGTCCTCTGATATCTCCTGCCCTGCCAATCATGACGTGGGAGGTCGAAACGGTGGCGTGGCGCTCAAATACACGGTTATTACTGTATACAGATGGGATTCCCGAGACTGAATGCGAGGGGGAGTTGTTTCAATCTGAGCGGATACACAAGATCATTGAAGATATCCCGTCCGGAGGACCTGAACTACTATCGGCCATCCTTTCCGGTGCAGATTCATTTGCCCGTGGATGTCCTCCCGTGGACGATCGCACCCTGATCACCGTCCATTATGGTGGTAAGTCGGAATTACAGACGTCGTAAGTACCCATTCAAATCGGGGCCCACATCGTGTCCGATTCGACAACCCGGAAACGCACAGATTGGGCACTGGTCCCATGGAACCACAGAACCCCTTTGCGGCTACCGACATCGGTATATTCCGATTCCAGGGCCACAAACTCCAAGTCTATCTCGTAGAGCTTATCATAGATCCGTATGTAGGATCTATGGCACTGCCTGGCACGTTAGTACGCGAGAAAGAAGACCTCCCGGCGGCGTCAGAGAGAGCCTATCGCGAGGCTACCGGCCACAATAGCGCCTATTTCGAGCAAGTCTTCACATTTTCTGGACTCGATAGGGATCCGCGGCAACGGTCGATTTCTACCGCCTATATGGCGTTGCCCGATAGAGACGGAAGTACCTTTCAAACGAGCAGGAAATACGGCCAGGCCTTCTGGTGTGATGTGGATGACCTGCCTAGCTTGGCCTTCGATCACAAAGGAATCATAGAATTGTGCGTGGATCGTATCCGGGCCAAATTGAACTACACCACCATAGCAGTATTGCTGCTACCTCTGGAATTCACCCTCACCGAGCTGCAATCCGTGTATGAATACTGCCTCCAAGGCAGTCTCGATAAACGAAATTTCCGCAAGAAGTTGCTCTCGCTTGATATTCTTGAGCCAACCGAGCTACGCCGGACTGGGGAACGTGCTCGCCCCGCCATGCTTTACCGGGCTAAAGATCGGGCGATGCGGATCATACCTCTTTTCAAATGAGACACTTACGCGCCATCTCTTGCGGGTACCTGATGGCTGCGAACTCCTTCAAGTAACTCTAAATAACATCAAATGGTGGGGAGCTGAGGATGTACGCACACGCGGGTACAAAAAACATATGGATTCCCCCCGGTAAGCAGATGTGCCACCCGATCCTGTTTCCCAGAATGATACGGCGTATCCGCCGATTGCCCGTTGGATAAAAGACGAGAGAGTTCGAGCTGGTTCTTTCTGGCGACTGACGAAATACAGGTTCCCTGCGGGAGAAACCGATTTTTTCCGAGATCTATCGCCACGCGTGAACCTCCCTGGCACGCGTTTATCTCCATTATCTGTTAGTCCAAGTACCTTAACGTTCTTGCGTCTTACGGCGCCTCCGCAACAAGTGTTACATAATCGCCCCTTTGGATTCCCCTCTCAGTTAATAGAAGATTGAGCCAAGAGAAAGTTTCGGGTACGCCGAAAAAGCGTCCGCCCATGACGATTCAGGAATCCTGCGTGTTCGGATGATGTAGATCCCGTTGAACCCGATGCGGGGTAGATTGCTTCACCATCTCTGCCTGCACTAATCAGCCGATCGGGCATGGAGTTCAGACATATATAAGCGGGGTTCGAGGTAGGCAATCACGCAGTAGCAATTGACCACTGTTTCGACTATCATAGCCACCCTCACAGACCATCGGTTTAAAATCTTGACGTCATAGGTCCAATCACTGACTTTGTGACCATCTATGCGAAGCACGACCCCTGAATCCAGCAACAATACCCGCGGGGCTAAACAGCGATGAACGTCAACTTCAGACTCGGTGTGAGTCTGTTTGCCTTACTGAGCATCATCGGCTTTATTCTGGTCTTTTTTCTGTCGACCGAAACCGCACCGATTGCTGCCGTAGTAGACCGTCTGGAGCTGCCCTATCTGCTGCTGTGTGTGTTCGCTGTACCAGTAGCGGACTGGGCCATCGCTGGACTGCGTATGTGGATGTTCACGCATGCCGCTTGCCCCGACATATCATACTTTGCCTGCGTGAAGAACTGTGCCGTAGGCAGTTTCATGGGAGCCGCTACACCGTCGCAGACCGGCGGCGGTATTGCCCAGGTTTATGTGCTCGTAAAGGAAGGCGCCAACGCGGGGCAGGCCGTCAGCGTGCTGTTTCTTACGTTCCTGTCCACCCTTGTTTTCTACGCTCTGGCATGTATCGGGCTATGGGGACTTGATGCGAGCGGTCGGCTTCCGGATATGGGTGGTTCCGCTCCGTTTGCGCTCGCGGCACTGCTGTTTGGAGGGCTGGCAACGGGTGGTTTCCTTGTGCTGCTATTTCCGCAAAAGGTCATCGTCTGGCTGCAGGGCGTTGTAGACTGGGCACAGTCGAGGAAGAGGCTTGGTCGTCTCGCCGCACAGCTGGTGCTGCACTTGAAAGATGGCAGCGCCACTGTACAGTTACTCTTTCGTAAGTACAAGATGCGGTTTGTACTGTCTATACCTGTGACCGTCGCAGTCTTCGCCAATAAGTACTTCGCGGCTTATCTGGCAGCGCGTGCTCTGGGTATTGAGACTTCGCTGACCCAGTTAATGATTATACAGTTGTTTCTTCATATCCTGCTCTACTTCCTGCCCACTCCGGGCGGAAGTGTGGGCGCCGAGGTGGGTACCGCCGTGTTGATGCAGTCTCTCATTCCGTCCTCATTGCTGCCTGCTTATACACTTCTCTGGCGAACCTCGATCATGTATTTCTCGGTTCTCGTTGGAGGACTGATACTCATTCGATATATCCGACAGAAACCCCGTGGCAATGTGCCAACTATGGAAACCGTGGAAATGATGGATGATACTCGAAATTGACTTCGTTTATGGAGTGTTTCTCCAGAGATGTAGGGCCCAAATCCTCCCAGGATTTTGGAAACGGAACCACGGCTTCCAAGCTTGAGATGAATCGTCCTTCCTCAATCTGCGATACAAGATGGTCGCATTCATCCACCGATTCTTGATGCCACTGCCTTCCGATTTGCCCGTTCTCCAATGCTTCGTCAAGCTCCATCTGATCCTCGATACGATAAGTTCTACCGTCGGGTTGAACGCACACATCAAGGCAGACATCACTTGTGTATAGGATGTTTCCGCTTCGATGGTATGGTGTCGTTATGTCGCAGTTGAAAGCGAATCCGAATGGATCGAATGGATCGGGTTGAAGCGCCATTTGGTCATCGAAGGTCATGAAGACCTGCAACCAACGTGTAAGGAAGAGATACACGCGACAGTATGTCGGTACTGGATAGTAGACAACGCTATCAAATACGACCGCAGAAGGGGTATCAATTACAGGTAGCCCTGGATAACGAAAGATGCGCACTTCGCCCGAGAGGTGGTGCTGATATACAGCAGTCGGAATTTCAGGCATGGCAGTTCAGTTTCTTTATGTGCGATGGTTACTATTTAGCGGGAGAGTGAGCCATCGGACGGTTCGGACGATGGCTCCTGAGGCGGAGATGATAGCAATCAGACCGTTGGGACTATAGACGGTGACGTCGGGAGAAACCGATTGAAATACGGTACATGGATAATAGCGTGAAAACGATGAGGAAGGCCGTAGTGATGCCCTGCAGGTGCTGGAACAGGAGATTGGCCACGTATGTAGGGTGTGTCAGTGAGTAACCGATGGCCAGGATATCCTGCTTACTGTCGATTTTGGCCAGCATGCTACCCAATGTGGGTGGTAGGTTCACAGGGCTTACTTCCGTGGACAGACCAATTGATACGATGAAGTCCACGCTGCACTGCAGAAATATGGCTACCCCGAAAAGTGCGATCAACTTGTTGAGTACGTGCGCAAGACTGTTCTTCCACAGAATTTCAATGTTAATAATGCGTGACTCTTTGATCCCACAGCATAGCATGGCGTTGACGAAATCCAGTTTGCGGAAATGGTCAATACGTTCTCTAATAAGATCTACCAATTCGAGAAACACGAAGAGGGCCGTAATGAATGCCAGCAGGATGATTATGGTAGTGCGGTTTGAGAGCATATCTGCTCTAATCAGTACGGTGACCCCGATGTAGCCTATCAGAACACCGAGAATCTGTGGTACCGAACGTATCAGATTCAGGACAAAAGTCAGTGGTAGAAGAAGATATGGTGCGCGGGTACTGGGTATGAAATGCAGACCAACGGCGGTGGACCACGCCAGCAACAGGGAGAAGATGATACAAAGGAACGCCATCAAGAACGTATTCAAGAAGGCACTCTGAATCTGCGTGAAAGCCGGGTAATTGAGGAAGATACGATTCCACAGCCATAGAGCTGAGATTGCCGCAAGCCATATAGCAATCCACAGTTTGTCCTTCTGAGCGTACAGCAATGGCAGCTGTCCTGCGATGTATCTATAGATGGATCTGTAGTTCATGCTCACACTGAGACTCCAATACTCCGACCCGGCGCTTGATGGCTCACTTTATCGATTCTCGTATTTCATGGCTTCCAGATCCATCCACAGATCGACCAGCACCTCTGTGGCCTTCACCACGAGGAACAAGCCAAGCAGAATAATCAGGACCACGTCATACTGCTCAAAAAGTACGTTTTGCAGCAACTCATAGCAAATATGTCCGTGGATATTCAAGGCCATTTCAATGATAATAAGTCCGGTGATCAGAAATGAGGCCTGTTCTTTCAAAGTTAGAATGTACTGGTATCTGGCATTCAGATAGATATGCTGCAAAATGTGATCATCGAAGCGCTTTCTGAATCTAAAAAGCGTGCTCCAAGGTATCTCTGAATAGGCGGCATTCAGGTTCTTTACGATAGCGGTCTGAACATATCCCTTACGACTTTCGGATGTCAGGAATGTAAAAAAGCGCTGGGCGTACATGACGAGAAGTCCGTTGGATACGGCGCCAAGAAGAATCATAAAGACGAAAGTATCCGTATCAAATCGGGAGCGGAACGAGTAGGCCAATACATAGGCAGGAGAGAACAGAATCAAGTATCCTATACCTTTCAGTATGGCCAGCCCCAGATACTTGCTTCCTGTTTGAAGGTATGCCGCGATAGCAGACTTATCGTCCCTTGGGGGAAGTTGCTGAATGTGCTCCACGAAACGAATGAGGTACGGCCGCAGGTTCTGCTTTTCCTTAACAAACCGTAGAACCGCAAGTGTCTGGACGCCGTAGTAGGTGAGCACCATGACAAGCAAGTAGGAGATAATGAACGAGATGTACATGCCGCTCAGTGACCAGAATTTTGACCACGTCAACCCCGGCCCCGAGCGCAGCATCTCCTGCACAGCCATGAAGTCATCGGTAGCATATCGTCGCGTGAGCTCTACCAACGAGTCGTTGCGCGCCTCCGTCTCCGGATAATAAATGTTCAATGTTTCGCTGAAAAGTGTTCGGTGGAGAGGTTCGGATAGATCGAGGGATGCCAGGTTCAGGTAGGGCGCCACCCGTGTGTATTCGGTCTCCAGTTCGGCTTCAGCTCCTGAACGAACAATCAAGAATAGAATCAGGAAAAGCAACACGATGAAAAGAACGCTGAACAGGTGGTCGAGGTATTTTCTTGGCATTAATTCACTGTCTACGAAGTAGGTGTCAAGACCTACTTCTTTTTGATTTCTATGAGACCGTCCGAGTATCGGACAGCGAATTCTGTTCCGCGAACCACGTTGTCAAGGTCGTTCACTATGTATTGCATGCTGCCGGAATATCGTTCCGCGTAGTCAGGTTCGTTGATGGTGCAGACGATTAGCGTTTCCGTAATGTCAATCTGCCACTGCGGTACAGGTCGCTCAACTACTGACTCGGTGTTTAACTGGGCAAATAAGTCCTGCAATATCTGATTGATCTCACGAATACGCGTTTGTACACGTGTCCGGACGCGTTCAGGTATGGCGTCTTGTCCATTGGCGAGTTGGCGTACAAACTTCTCCCAGCTCTTGTGCTCCCGCCGGGCAGAGAAATAGGCCCACCCATATACGCCTGTCCTGCCAAGAATCTGGACAAAGTCATAGCGGTCCTTTCTGAATAGCCGTTTCACCAGTTCGCCTTTGACTACTTTGATTTCATCTGATGCACTGAAGCGTGGGGAAATGGAATGTGCGTCGTCCAGAAGGACGCGTATTGTATCGTCCACTATCGAACAGTTTCGAAAGGCACCGATATATCCGGCCTGATCATCATTGGTCAGTGCATTGTCATCGTCACGTAGTAGAAAGAACGATGATTCCCCGATCCGGACAGTCATACAACGTGTAAAGTTGTCACTCAAGGTAGCGTTGTAGTCGACCACTTCCATCGGTACGAATGGCTGAAACAGTCGCTCCTCCTGCCGTGAGATCTTCTGGAGATAGCGGTTCAGGATGGAGAGTTCCGTGGGGTTTTCAGCTACAAAAAAATCCGCTGCGCGGGTTGTCTGTGCGCGAGCGGACAAGATTGGCATGGCCGAAACGACCACCAGAAAGACTTTAAGCAGAAGGTGTAAGGTTCGAGATTTCATGGATTGCTGGGAGTGACGGAACGGCGAGAACGCCAGATGTATACCGTTCTGGTTGTGTGCCGGTATGGAATGATGACGTATGCCCGATGTTACTCCACGACCCG
>JABIQT010001126.1 GCA_018667995.1 Candidatus Latescibacterota bacterium | reverse complement strand
GCTCCGGTATGTCCCTGATTTCCAGGTTTCCATAGCCAGTCGCAAACTTAACGACACCTTTCATGCTGTACACCTCCTTGATGGCGTAATAAGATAGTCGCGGTCTTGTGCAAATGCAACGCCGTATTGGGCAAAAGTCATGGCCATCTGCACCTGACATCTGGCCTGCTACCATCTGAGCAGGAGACAACACCAAACCCCTCTAACTATGCCACGATTTCGACGCCTGGACTGTATTACTCTATATCTCTTGTACAGCTAGCCAAAACGCAAACTCGGCCATAGGAGGGGCAGAAGCCGTTATTCGTGGTGGCAAAATTATTGACATGTCCCGCCATGCTCTTATATTTCATGCCACCAATCAATGAGCCCCTGTAGCTCAGTTGGATAGAGCGCCGGTTTCCTAAACCGTAGGTCGGGTGTTCGAATCACCCCGGGGGTATCGAAATACAGTCACGGGTCGCCTGGTACATCAATGGCGGCCCGTTTTGTTTGTGCGGCACATCCCCGACTATCCGTCACTACTCGCAGTCAGATCAAAGAACCACGGAGGCATCCGGGAGCAAGTTTTCCTCGACCTTGCCTGTGGTGACCGCACTCACGTGAGACCTGTGTCGAAGTGGGTACAAACGGTGAAACCAACTTCCAAGCCCTGGCATTTTACAAGATTGTGGTCGAGATTAGGCCTGCTGATGCTCGGAGCTTTGTCCGCGCTCTTACTCGTCCAACTCGTCGATTACGCCTATGAGGACGAGGTAGAGTTCGTATCCTATTTTACCGCGGCAGAGGTGCTAAGAGACGGCGGGGGCGCAGCTGTGCTGTATGATGACCCGGCATTCAACGAAGAAATCGACATCCGAGGATACACCGGACGTCAGGTTTACTATCCCAATCCACCGTCGACCGCCTTTTTTGTGATGCCCTTGACCGTATTCACAATTCAAGTGGCAAGAATCATCTGGCTCGCAATGAGTGTCAGTTTTCTATCTATCGCCGTGATCCTCCTGCTTCGTGACCTGGGATATGGAACCACAGCCTCTCTGTGCTTCGTCCTGCTTACACTAGTCTACCAACCGATTCGCGCCGACCTCCACAACGGACAGCTGTACGCACTTGGATTGCTTCTACTTGTGCTTACCTTGCGCGCATTGAGACGACAACAGCCAGCGTATACTGGAGCCTCGTGCGCAGGCTTGCTTATGCTTAAACTATTCTCACCTCTGGTGTGTCTCTGGCTAGCAGTCGAACGGGACTGGCGCGCCTTGAAATTCGCATTCGTCGTGTTGGTCCTGTTCGTGTTCCTATCGTGGCCCATAATACAGCAGGATGGATGGGTTGCTTTCACGCAGGTGCCATTCAAGGTGGCCAATGATCGAGCACTTTCTGTTACGGCTTTTCAGTCGATACCAGGTATGATTCGCCATCTTTTGTCATATGATCCGATCTGGAATCCAGTACCGATCTTGCGACTGGAGTACGGAATCAACGCCATCATCTGGACTGCTGGAATCGCAATGACTCTCGTTACACTATGGGCGACCCGAAAGTCTCAAAACATAGACCTGAGTTTTGCATTGGTCATTTCGGCCAGCATAATGCTCTCACCTTTTTCGCAGGACTACACGTACACGCTGCTGCTGCTTCCGATAGGAGTCATTTCTGTTAGGCTGTGGCCGCTACCATGGAGCCCTCTTTTGATTTTTGCCCTGTTGGCGACAGGGCTCGTCGCCAGCCCCATTTGGTACAAGACGCCCATATACTCCAAAGGAGCACTTGCCCTTCTGGCGTATCCCAAGCTATATGGTTGCCTGGTGATCTGGTCGATTCTGTTATTTCTGATCATTCGACCGGGTGGCAGCACTTCCACAGCACAATAGACTGACCGCACTGGGCTTCCTGTTCTGAGTTGTTAGGCAGGTTCCTCACAGCATTCGATCAGAACAGGCGAGGTCACTCCTCTACAGACCGTGCCAGCAAGCTCTGCAGTTGTTGCGGAAACGTGTCAAACAGAGGCCGATTGATCAAAGGCCAGGCATCAGGCGGTCGGTGAATGAATTCAGGAATGTATGCGATGTTGGCGCCCATTCTATGTTGGGTGGCCGAGGTATTGGGACCGTTTCTATGCCAAAGAGCCCCATTCCAGATCAATACCGATCCACTATCTCCCGTCACCGTTATCTCCGCAGATTCATCGCCTTCGCGTGGCGCACGACCTGACAGATGAGAGCCAGGAACCACCCGCGTCGCACCATTATCTTCGGTAAAATCCGTAAGCATCCACATGGTCTGAAGCAGCATGGGCCAGGGAGGGAAAGGTTCGGGAACGCTTGAGAGCGGCCAATCCGCATGGATACCACCAGCAGAAGCCCCCGGTTGACACCACATAAATGCAGCATTGTTCGCCAAATAGTACGGACTTCCCAGCACCGCCTCGGCGATTTGAACAACGTCAGAGTGTATACAGAGATCTGCCAGCTCCGGGACATGATTCAGAGCCCCTTCGAGTTTCACATAGCCGCCGTCCTGGGTCATCTGACGGCGGGCAGCTCTGTCAAGTCTTGTGACAGCTCCGGCTTCCAGGGCGTTGGAAACGACACAGTAGCCCTCGATTTCAAGTTGTGCAATCAGAGACGCCGTCATCGGGAAATGAATTCCATGGTAACCTCGTAAGTGTGGACCAGCAATTCGGGGTGGCGCACCAAGAGAAACGAGTGTACTTTTGATTCCCCTTCTACATCATGAGTCAGACAATCTACAAAAAAGTAAATGGAGGAAAATGCTCTATGTCAACTGATCTCGCCAAACATATTGAGAGTACGCCACTCATCGACACCCATGAACATCTTCGGTTCGAGGAAGACTGGCTCAATGACGGCCCCGACATCCTCCAGGATCTATTCGGGAATTACGTTACCGCAGACCTAGCGGTGGCTGGAGCCAGTGAGGAAGACGTTCAGATACTGCTGGACGGTTCGAATCCCGATCTCGGTGCTCGATTCAATCGCGTACGAAAGGCTTGGGAAGCCACCCAATTTACGGGCTATGGCGAAGCGGTTCGTAATATGATGGAGCACATCTACCACCTCTCCGAACTAACGGAGGACTCACTCCAGACGGCACAGCTCAGACTAACCGAGCTGCGCAAACCAGGCACACGTCTCGGACTCTTAAAGCGTGGCGCCAATCTGGACCATGTGCAGACCGACAATTTTGTTTGGAAATGCGTTCCCGACGAATCAGGCCCGGATTTCTTCCTCTACGATCTATCGTGGGTTAATTTCTGCAACGGAGACATACGTCGTGAGGAGCTGGCAAAAGAGACTGGAATAGAGGTCCACAATCTTGAAGACCTACGGCACGCCATGGCCCGAATATTCGAGATGTACGCCCCTTGTGCCATTGCTGTGAAGTCACAGCATGCATACAGCCGCACGTTGCTGTGGCAGGAGCGAACCGATGCAGAGGCCATAGGGGCCCTTGGCCGCATTCTCAAGGATCCAGATAACGCGAATGAGGCGGACCGGTTGTGTCTGGGTGACTGGTGCTGGGCACGGGGTGTGGAGCACGCAATCAATTACAACCTTCCGTTCAAAATACATACGGGATATTATGCGGGTCATAGCCGAATGCCCGTGGATCGCATAAAAGGCGGCAATCTCTGTTCCCTCCTCAACAGGTATCTGGACGCGCGTTTCGTATTGATGCACATCGCATACCCTTATAGTGACGAAATGGTGGCCCTTGCGAAACACTACCCTAACGTCTGGGTGGATCTATGCTGGGCCTGGTCCATCGATCCATATAGCTCATGTGACTTCGTTCGACGGTTCATACACGCGGTCCCGTCGAACAAGCTGTTTGCTTTCGGGGGCGATACAAGTTGGACCACCAGTTCGGTCGCCTACGCTATGCAGGCCAGGAAATGGATGACCAGGGCATTGGAATCCGAAGTGGCTACGGGGGATCTTTCAGAGCACCAGGCAATCGAACTT
>JABIQT010001119.1 GCA_018667995.1 Candidatus Latescibacterota bacterium | reverse complement strand
TAGACGCTTCGTTTTTTAATTGGTCGGGCCGCCGTGTAAATGGAGAGCCAGAAGGCATTCGGAGCGACACATCAACTATGCAAACGCAATAACCGGATCAGAGTTCCGAAGATGAGGCCTTCCTCACACGGCTATATATATACATAAGAGTTCGGATACTCTTTAGAATTTCTCGAAAATAGATTCACTTAGTGGCTGCGTCAAGGTGTTTTGTCTACGAGCCGGCACGCCATTGTAAGACTTGGCCACCTAGGACTGTCGTGTCGGCTCGACCTCGTAGTTTCCGGTCTTGGATGGCGGTACTTCGGGATTTGGAGTATCCAGCTTCACCTGATACGGTCCAGCTCGCGTCACTATCGATGAGGGTTATGTCTGCCGGCGCACCGGGTTGTAATGTGCCACCACTAAGTCCGAAAATCCGGGCTGGGTTCAGACTCAATAATCGTAGGACCTGATTCATCGAAATAACGCCTGAATCGAGAAGTTCTGTCATGACCAGGCTCAACACAGTTTCCGTGCCGATTGATCCCGAGGGGGCGGCAGCAAATTCTACGGTTTTTTCATCAACCGCGTACGGGGCATGGTCCGACACGATGGCATCGATTGTTCCGTCACGGAGGCCCTCTCTTATGGCCAGCACATCATCACCGGATCTGAGGGGGGGAGAGAGTTTGAGGCTGGTATTATATCCGTCGAGAGCTTCATCAGTCAGCACGCAGTGGTAAGGCGAGACCTCTGCCGAGACGCGAACGCCTCGGGCCTTGGCGTCTCGCACAAGCGCCACCGCACCAGCGGTACTCAGATGAGCAATGTGTATAGGGCATTCCGTCAATTCTGCAAGCATGATATCTCTTGCCAGGATGATATCCTCTGCCACATTGGGATTGCCGGCCAAACCAAGGCGCGTCGAACTGTAGCTCTCATTCATCAGACCTTCGGCAGAGAGGTCACTATCTTCACAATGACAAATGACGGGGATTGAGAGCATTCCGGCATATTCCAGAACAGTTCGCATCAATCTGGCATCACTGACTGTCCGATTAGGATCTGTCACCGCGACCACGCCAGCATCCACCATGTCGCCTATTTCAGCGAGATTCCTACCATCACAATTCTCCGTCGCCGCCCCTACCGGAAATACGCGGGTATGGGCGGTTTCAGCTTTTCCATTGACGTACCGGACCACCTCCGCCTTGTCCATGACCGGGTTGGTATCGGGCATGCATAGCACGCTGGTGAAGCCTCCCGATCCGGCGGCCAGAGTGCCCGATTCGACGGTTTCACGGTATTCGAATCCCGGTTCTCTTAGATATACGCGAGCGTCGATAAGACCCGGTGCTACGATTTTTCCGGTGGCGTCAACGACCACTGCTTGCTTTTCGTGGCGCTGCTCTGGGCGGCCGTTCAGAATTAGACCATTTTCAATCCAAAGATCTGCGATTTCGTCTCTGTTGCTGTCGGGGTCGAGAATCCGTCCACCCGTTATGCAAACCAGATCGCTTGACTCCGCAAGAATCTCGGGCATCCTAGTCTCCATCGCGATCACTCCCACCAAGCAGCAGAAACAGCACCGCCATTCTCACGGCCACCCCGTTAGTCACCTGGTCCAATATGACTGACCGATCGCCGTCTGCCACGGACGCGTCCAGCTCCACACCGCGGTTTATCGGGCCAGGATGCATGACGATTGCGTCCGGTTTGGCGTGTTTAAGTTTCTCAGCGTTCAATCCGAAAAGACGGGAATACTCCCGTAGCGAGGGAAATAATCCGCCCTTCTGCCGTTCCAGTTGGATTCGAAGCATATTGATCACATCGGCGTCTTTTATAGCTTCTTCCAGGTTGTGAAAGACATCAACCCCCATGGATTCTATATCGACAGGAAGCATTGTCGGGGGACCACATACAGCCACCGATGCGCCCATGGTACGCAGGCCCCAGATATCCGACCGTGCGACCCTGCTGTGGGTAATATCTCCGACAATTACGACCCGCTTTCCGTCCACATTGCCCAACCGGTCGCGAATCGTATGGATATCAAGCAGGCCTTGAGTTGGATGTTCATGGGCTCCATCGCCGGCATTTATGACCGTCGTCTGTGTGAGATGATCGGCGAGAAAGTGGGATGCTCCAGAGGCCGGGTGACGGACGACTACACAGTCGACCTTCATGGATTCCACGTTGCGGGCGGTATCCAACAAGGTTTCACCCTTGGACACACTGCTGCCGCTGCTCGTAAAATTGACCGAATCAGCCGAAAGTTGTTTTTCTGCCAATTCGAAGGAAATTCTCGTTCGGGTGCTTGATTCGAAGAAAAGGTTGACTATGTTTCTGCCGCGGAGAGCGGGAACCTTCCGAATCGGGCGATCTATGACTTCTCTGAAGGAGTCTGCTGTATCGAGGATTAGATCGATTTCTTGCCGGGAAAGCTGTTCCAGACCTAAAAGGTGTCGACGATTCAATCCAGGCGCTTCTGTCATTTTTCGATTCGCTCCACCACCACACTATCGGCTCCGTCCACTTCTTCCACGCGCACAACTACGATCTCATTTTCACCGATCGGTACCTGTTCTCCAAAGTAATCTGCCTGAATGGGCAGCTCTCGCCCACCGCGATTTATCAGAACAGCCAACTGGATGCGCTTGGGGCGTCCGTAGTCCGTCAATTCATCAAGGGCAGCGCGGATGGTTCGACCGGTGTAAAGCACATCGTCCACCAGGATGATGGTTCGGTCCTCAACTGCGAAAGATATCTCACTCGTACGGACAACAGGCTGTGACGTGCGCATTTGAAAATCGTCGCGGTATAGGTTTATATCGAGGGCGCCCACAGGTATATCTGTATCTTCGATGGAATTGATTCGGGCGGCCAGTCGTTTGGCCAGCCAGTCTCCCCGCCGACGTATGCCAACTATTGCGATGTCACGGGCCCCGTGATTCCTTTCCATGATCTGGTGCGCTACCCGGTCAATCACCCGGGACATGCCTTTTTGATCAAGAATCATCCGCCCAATGGTCGCGTTCATCTGTCGTCCTGGATTGAGTAAACGGAGAAGAATACGGTCATCGGCCGCATGCTGCCATCAACGTCTTGAAACTTTCCCTAGCTATGGTCTCCCCACCGGGAGTGAAGTCAAAGACCTCCACAGAACCGTAGCCGGAATAATCTACGTCGCGCAACGCCTTTAAGATAGGTACGAAATCCACATCGCCGAATCCTGGGCCGTTACCGC
>JABIQT010000657.1 GCA_018667995.1 Candidatus Latescibacterota bacterium | reverse complement strand
CGTATCGGTAAGAGCCCAGAGGGCTCTCCAGTTTAAGAAGTTCAGTCACGAGGCGGACTATGAAGTACTTTACTTACTCTGGTAACAATCTCATAAACGCCAATCTTCCCGACGATGCCACCATCCTGTATCCCCGGCCCGCTGTGGCAGGCATCTCGAAGGGCGATATTCCCGCTCATGTGAAACAAGCATTCGACAATCCGCTCGATATGCCGCCCCTGCGTGAAATGGTCGATTCCAGCAGCCGGATACTGATCGCCTTTGATGATAACTGTCAGCCTTTCCCGGCAACAGCGCAACCGGATATTAGGCAAATCATGATCGGGGCCCTTCTTGAGATCCTCGATGCCGCAGGTGTCAAGAAGGAGAATATCCAGCTGATGTGCGCCGTGGCTCTCCATCGGAAGATGAGACCTGCGGAATTGGCTACCATGCTTGGCAAGAAAATCATGTCGGAATTTCATCCGCATCAACTGGGTAATTTCGATGCAGAGGATCCGGATGACATCGTACTGGTCGGTGAAACGAGTGAGGGCGAACCTGTAGAGACCACACGAAAAGCTATTGAAAGCGACCTGGTCATCTACGTCGACAGCATTCAGATCCCGTTGAATGGCGGGCACAAGTCTGTGGCCGTGGGATTAGGCACCTACAACTCCATCGCCCCCCATCACGCCCCGCAGATGACTCAGGAAAAGCCCCACGTGATGCAGCCCGAAGGATCCGACATGCACAGTTGCATTGAACGCATCAGTCGGGTCATATTGGAGCATACGAAGATCATGGTCCTCGAGGCGACCATGAACAATGCCACCTACGCACCGTTTATGAGTTACATGAGCAAACCCAACGATCAGTGCAATTTCCTCGAGAAATCCATCAAGACAATGACCCCACTGTCGTTGAAGCTGGTTCCGGAACCCCTGCGATTCAAAATCTTCAAGAATATGCGTAGCGACTATTCTCCCATAAACATCAATGCGGGTAGTATTGACGCCGTCCATGAGCCGACTCTGGCTGCTCTTCGCGACCAACTGCTTGTTACGGCCGACCGTCAATTTGACACCATGGTCTTCGGGCTGCCGGATCTGAGTCCCTACTCCATTGACGCCCGTATCAACCCAGTTCTCGTTCTTAGCGATGTGCTGGGATACGTCTTTAACTGGTTCTACAACAAGCCTTTCGTAAAACCGGGTGGCGTAGTCATTATCATGAATCCAGTATTCGAAATCTTCCATCCCGAATACCATGTTGCCTATGAGAAGTTCTGGAATGAAGTGCTACCAGAAACCCATGATCCTTACGAGATGCAGTCCGTCTTCCAAGATAAATTCGCGAGAGATCCGCACCTCATTGACTGCTATCGAAACCGCTACGCCCATCATGGCTTTCATCCGTTTACGGTCTGGTACTGGGCGACCTATCCCTTGAAGTACCTCTCACGGGTCATTCTGGTTGGACCGAAAAATGACAGCTCCGCGAAGCGCCTTGGTGTCGCGTGGGCGCCGGACCTGGATCATGCGCTGGGGCAGGCAAAAGAAGCATCGGGAGGCAGCGATGTCGTAGCGTTGACCATTCCACCCTTCATGTATATGCAGGTAAACGACTGATAGCCCCTCAACCTGGAAGTCCGCGCAGTGACTCCACCAGATTGGGTTCAGGATCAACGGGCAGTGGCACGACCGTATGGTTGAGGGCGCTCTGATAGATCCCCAAAATCACACTGAAATCGCGAAGCGCGTGTTGCAGATTCAACGGATGCACGGCATTACCATTCTCAATCCAATCTATCATAGCATCCGTCATCGCGGCCTGGCCCAGAATATCCTCTTCCCCATATACATGTGACCCTGATTCAGTGACTCCTCCGACGCGCGTCTGCCATCCATGCATTGACCAGAATACATATCCCTCGGATCCATAGACGGAAATCCTCTTGTGTACATTGACGGGACCATCTTTCACGCGTGGCGCGTTGTCCCCGCAGCGCAGCATGGCGCTCGATCCATTCTCGTAGGTGATACTCGCCAGGCATTGATCGGGAGCATAATGATGTTTTGGCGTCTCTACCAGCCCGGATGTACCCGAGACCTGTCCAAATACACTCACCGGTGCAGCCTGGCCGTTAAATGCGCCGATGGCTTCCAGCGTGTGAGTG
>JABIQT010000811.1 GCA_018667995.1 Candidatus Latescibacterota bacterium | reverse complement strand
CATCGATAAGGAGATGCGGGGAAACTGGAAGAGTATCCAGGAAGTCCTCGCCCAAACGTCCCATGTACTTGGCATGGTATGCCACGAATTGGGCGTCGCCCTCACTCCCAGGTTGTATGAAGGGGTGTTCGAAAAACTCGAATTGGTCCAAGTTGCGCCGCGGAAAGTATTACTTGTGCTCATGATATCATCGGGCCTCGTCCGCAACATCGTAGCGGAATTGGATTCCGATATACCAGCGCGCGCTCTGGAGCACACCTGCCGAGTCCTCAACGAAAGACTCAGTGGTTGCTCGCTTTTGGACATTAAGAAACAGATGGATGAGCGGTTGAAGGACGCTGCCGATGCTGATCCGAATGTATTACAGCTTTTCATTCAATACAGCGAATACCTTTGTGACTTCGAAGAGAATGAACAAGTCCACACTGGTGGGACGACGCATATCGTCTCTCAACCAGAGTTCACAGATCATTTGAAGCTTTCCCGTTTGCTGGATTTTGTAGAGCACAGGCAGACGGTGGCTAACTGGCTATACAAGAGAGATCATCAGAACAATGTGGCAGTGACCATTGGCCACGAGCACTACCACAACGAGATGCACGTGTGTAGCGTGGTGACATCCACGTATACTCTGGGCGATATTTCCGGTATCATTGGTGTAATCGGCCCAACGCGCATGCCTTACTCCAGACTCATGGGTGTTGTGGGTTATACCGCACGACGCATCAGTACCATGTGGTCGTGACGCGAGGTATCTCGTCACGAGCTGTACGCAAGCTGATCCGGAACGCATAGATTCCATTTCGGTTCAAATGGCGTGAGCGATTTTTGTGGCTGACGCAGCTTGCCCTATACGTATAAGTGCTTGATGAAGTGAGCGCCTATACCAGTTCTGCCGATTGTTTGGCGCGAGACCGGATAGGCGCTTTGTTACGAAATTGACCTATTGAAGTCGGACGGCTTGGATAGGTTGTGTGATATGGGAGGTCGCCGGATTCATGCAGAAAGAAAACTTGGCTGAGGACGATGCTCTGGACGAGACGGAAAAGGTAGAGGCCGCCGAAAGTGATGCGGAAACAGAACCGATCGATACCGCGCTCAATGAAGACGGTGAAGACTCGGGTGAATCTCTGGAAGAATCCGGGACTGGCGAGACGGACAGAGAAGAAGATGGTGAGTTGGATGGTCTAGCCGTGGCGGAGGAAGAGTTGCAGGTGTCGCAGGATAGACTGATGCGACTGGCCGCGGAATTTGACAATTATAAAAAACGTACGAGCCGTGAGATTGGCCTCCTGGTAAAAAATGCGGGCGAATCTGTCATTTCCCGGTTGCTACCAACGCTGGATAATATCGAGAGAGCACTCCAGGCGCCTCAGTCGTCCGATGAAACGAAGTCCTTTGCGCAGGGAATCGTGATGATTCACCAGCAATTGCTTGAAACACTCGAAAAAGAAGGATTAGAGGTTTTGGAATCCCTGGGGCAACCCTTTGATCCAACCATGCACGAGGCCATCATGGCCGTGGATAAAGACGATACGCCCGAAGAAACGATTCTGGATGAAGTAGAAAAGGGGTATCGCTTGAACGACAAGATCCTCCGGCCCGCAAAAGTTGTAGTCTCAAAATAGCCCCTTCGCTGCAATCAGAGCATTTGACTCAGTAATAGAAATTGAAATCCTCGGAGGAAGATCAAAACTATGGGCAAGATTATTGGCATTGATTTGGGGACGACTAATTCGTGTGTGGCAGTGGTGGAGGGTGGAGAGCCCGTCGTGATTCCCAATGCGGAAGGCGGCAGGACAACGCCATCGGTGGTGGGCTTCGCCAAGGACGGCGAACGGCTTGTGGGTACGGTCGCCAAGCGGCAAGCCGTCACCAATCCTGAATCCACTGTTTATTCTATAAAACGTTTCGTCGGCAGGCGGCATGAGGAGGTTGCTCATGAGATGCAGCTGGTACCGTACAAGGTCGTATCGGGCGCAGGCGGCTTGGCATCGGTGCAGATAGCCGATAAATCCTACACACCACCTGAGATCTCTGCAGCCGTCCTTCAGAAGATGAAAAAGACCGCTGAGGATTATCTTGGTGAAGAAGTCACCGAAGCGGTGATCACCGTACCTGCCTATTTCAACGACAGCCAGCGGCAGGCCACCAAGGATGCCGGACGGATCGCGGGATTGGAAGTCAAACGCATCATCAACGAGCCCACGGCCGCGTCGCTGGCCTACGGACTCGATAAGAAAGCCAATGAGAAGATCGCCGTATTCGATCTGGGCGGTGGAACCTTTGATATCTCCATCCTTGAAATCGGAGACGGTGTCTTTGAGGTGCTGGCCACCAATGGTGACACCCATCTGGGTGGTGACGATTTCGACCACGAGGTCGTGGACTGGCTGGCCGAAGAGTTCAAAGAAGAGGCCGGCATCGATCTGAGAAATGACGCCATGGCCCTGCAACGATTGAAAGACGCTGCGGAGAAAGCCAAGTGTGAGCTCTCGTCCGCGGGACAGACAGAGATCGCCCTTCCATTTATCACGGCTGATGCCACTGGCCCTAAGCATCTCAACCGCACGCTGACACGTGCCAAACTCGAACAGCTGGTGGCCGATCTGGTAGAGCGAACAGCCGGCCCCTGCCAGCAAGCGTTGAGCGATGCGGGATTATCGCCCTCCGAGGTCGACGAGGTGGTCCTGGTAGGCGGATCGACCCGTATGCCAAAGGTACAGGAGAGAGTTGGCGAACTCTTCGGCAAGGATCCGAACAAGGGTGTCAACCCCGACGAGGTAGTGGCCATCGGCGCCGCCATCCAGGGCGCTGTATTGGCAGGAGACGTCAAGGATGTGCTCCTGCTCGATGTCACGCCACTCTCCCTGGGAATCGAGACCCTGGGAGGTGTCTTTACCAAGCTCATCGACAAAAACACCACCATACCCACAAAGAAAAGCCAGGTGTTCTCAACGGCGGCCGACAATCAAACCGCTGTAAGCGTTCATGTGCTGCAGGGCGAGCGCGAAATCGCTACACACAACCGTACGCTCGGTAATTTTGACTTGGTTGGCATTCCATCAGCCCCAAGGGGCATACCGCAGATTGAAGTCGGATTTGATATCGATGCAAACGGTATCGTTCACGTCTCCGCAAAAGACTTGGCTACTGGCAAGGAACAGAAGATCCGGATTGAATCTTCAAGCGGCCTGTCGGAGCAGGAAATAGACGCTATGGTCAGGGATGCCGAGGCGCACGCTGATGAGGACAAGCAGAAACGAGAAGAAGTCGACGTCAGGAATCAAGCCGATCAGCTGGTTTACTCTACAGAGAAATCGCTTGAGGAGATCGGTGACAAGATCGACGACGATGAAAAAGATAAGATCAAAGCTGAGCTCGAAAAACTCAAATCTGCCCTACAGGGAACAGACATCGCACCTGTACAAGCAGCTGTGGAATCACTGACAGAAGCTTCACACAAGATGGCCGAGGCCCTTTATCAGCAGGCTGCAGCTGAACAAACGCAACAGGGAGGCCCCGAAGGTCCGGGCCCTGATGACTCTGATGGTGGCTCGGCGGATGGGCAGCAGGATGGAAACAAGAAAAAGGATGACGGCCCTCTCGATGCGGACTACGAAGTCGTAAACTAAATCAGGCCCCTGGGGAACATTCATCATTATGGCCAAACGTGACTATTACGAAGTACTGGGTGTTGATCGCTCCACATCTGACGATGCGATCAAAAAGGCCTACCGGAAACTTGCACTACAGTTTCACCCAGACAGAAACCCGGATGACGCGGAAGCTGAAGAGAATTTCAAGGAAGCTGCTGAAGCTTACGAAGTTCTAAGCGATAACGATAAGCGGGCCCGGTATGACCGGTTTGGACATCAGGGCGTCTCAAACGACTTCGGTTCTGGTGGTTTTCAGTGGGATAATTTCACGCACGCCTCTGATTTTGAGGATGTCCTCGGAAACGTGTTCGGTGGCGGCGGGATATTTGGGGATCTCTTTGGTGGCGGCGGCCGCGGCAGACGACGCGCTGGACCACAGCGAGGGGCAGACCTTCAAGTCAAGCTTCCTCTAAAGCTTGAGGAAATAGCGAAGGGCGTCAAGAAGACGATTCGCCTGAAGCGCCTGGAAGCTTGTGATACTTGTCGCGGGACAGGCGCAGAGGGCGGCAATACTTCAAAAACATGCCCTGGATGCCGCGGTACTGGCGAAGTACGACAAGTATCTCAGTCCTTCTTCGGATCAGTGGTCAACGTTACGGCGTGCTCCACCTGCAGAGGAGAGGGCACTGTGATTGATCAGCCCTGCAAAACATGTCAGGGCGAGGGGAGAGAACAGAAGACGGTAACCGTCAATGTGGATATCCCTGCCGGGGCCTCTAACGGCAATTACATGACGCTCAGAGGGCAGGGAAATCTCGGACCGCGTGGTGGTCCCAACGGTGACGTTATCGTTCTTATCGAAGAGCAGGAGCACGAACATTTCGACCGCGTTGACGATGACGTTGTGTACGAGCTTCCCATCAGCTTCAGCCAGGCAGCATTGGGTGCAGCAGTTGAAGTACCGACCCTATCTGGAAGGGTCAGTTTGCAGATTCCCGAAGGAACGCAGTCTGGCAAGGTGTTTCGACTCAAGGGAGAAGGTATCCCTCACCTTAATGGATATGGAAATGGCGACCAACTGGTGAAAATCCATGTCTGGACTCCGACTAAACTGGACAACAAAGAGAAACAGTTATTTCGAGACCTGTCTGAGTTGGGCGGTGGCAAAGCGCCGGACCATGACAAGGGGTTTTTCGCACGTTTGAAAGAGATGCTTGAATAGCCTGCAACCTTGGTGAATGGCTCTGTGAGCAATGGCAGCGAATGACGAGACAGGCTGGTTTCTATGATAACCGAATGGGTTGAGATCACTGTACCGGTAACCCAGGAGACGGAAGAGGCCGTGTCCAACATGCTATGTGAGCTAGGCAGCAACGGTGTTGTGACAGATGCCGGTACGGGTCTACGCAATAACGTTTCAGGTTATATACCGGCAGGAGAACGAATACAGGACAAGTTGCACCGACTACGTACGCTTTGGGACGAAATGTGTAAGCTCGGGCTGGCAACAGGGACCTGTGATCCGATCGTACGATCTGTTCCCATCAGTGATTGGACGAGCTGGCAAGCGAATTTCAAGCCGGTTCGCGTGACAGGCAAGATAGTGATTACCCCACCATGGGCATCTGTAGCAGAACGGGTTGGACAGATCGTCGTAGAAATTGTTCCGGGACTGGCATTTGGGACGGGAGAGCATGAAACTACGCAGTTATGCCTGAGGGGTCTTGAACGGAATCTGAAAACCGGTGATCGCCTGCTCGATACGGGTACGGGCTCGGGCATTCTTGCCATAGCAGCAGTGAAACTTGGTGCCGATTGTGTCGTGGCACTTGAGATTGACGACATGGCGTTAGAGTCTGCACGGGAAAATGTCGAACGGAACAAGGTAGCAGATTCAATAGGTCTGTATGAGGGAAGCATCAACCACACTTCTGTGACGGGTACGTTCAATGTGATTGTATCCAACACAGAGTCGCGGACCATTCGAAGTCTGCTTTCTGGGTTTCATGCCTTACTTAAACGTGATGGTGTTCTGATTCTGTCAGGAATTCTGCGGGAGGAGTCTGCGGCGGTTGCCGCCGAAGTTGCTGCGCAGGGATTCGCCATCTTCGAGGATCTTGCTGACGGCGAGTGGTGGTCCTGCACAGCACGTCCATGTTGACCGACAAGCACGATCGTGGTACAAATCGGTCTGGTTATTTTTACATCCCGCCGGTGACGATTCACGACAGCCATGCCTTGATGACGGATAAGGACGAGCGACGACACCTCATCCGAACGCATCGCAAAAGGGTTGGCGATGTGATTAGGTTTGTCGACGGCGACGGCTGGGTTTACGACGGTGTGATAGCTGAAGTCGGATCAGATGAGATCAAGATTGGTATCACTTCGCGCATGCAGGACGCGACAGAGCCCGCAATAGCCGTCACTTTGGCCCCTGCACTACTAAAGGGACCTCGTCTCGACAATGTAGTAGAGAAGGTGACGGAACTTGGTGTCACATGTGTCCAACCTGTTCAGACCGAGCGAACGGTCGTTGATGCAGGCGGGTCAGACGCCAGAACGGCACGTTGGCAACGAATCGCATCCAGTGCCATGAAGCAATCGCTACGGTCCCGTCTCACATCTGTTCAAAGCGTGATGGATTTTCGTACCGCGCTTGTCCAAGTGAAAGAATACGATCTCAGCTTGATCGCATGGGAGAAGGAGATACACACTGGTCTAAACTGGGTAACGGAGTTGCCGATACGACCGGAAAGTGTATTGGTATTCGTAGGGCCAGAAGGTGGATTTGAAACTGCAGAAATCGAAGCCGCTGTTGCAGCCGGTGTACAACCGGTATCAATGGGCAAGCGACGGTTTCGAGCGGATACGGCCAGCATCGTTGTATTAACTTTACTCATGGCGGCGCTGGGCGAAATGGAAACGGATCAGCAAAACAGTCGTAGTCGAATTAACACGAAGGTCTGTAGCTGATTCGATCCATACCAAAAAGGTCAGATATGCCTGATTGCTTATTCTGTAGCATAGTGGAGGGTGAGATTCCAGCGGATATTGTTTACGAGAATGAACATGTATTGGCATTCAAGGATATCAATCCGCAAGCCCCCTACCATGCACTAGTGATTCCGCGACAGCACGTAGCAACGGTTGCGGATCTTGAGACCGATGGCATGATGGACGAGCTGACGCGCGCGGCTAACATACTCGCGCGTCAGGAAGGAATTGTAGAAGACGGCTATCGCTTGGTCGTCAACTGCAATGAGAACGGAGGACAGGCTGTGTATCATCTGCACATGCACATCCTGGGCGGGCGGGCTATGAAATGGCCGCCAGGTTAACAAAGATATCTTGAATAGAACAAGGACGACATCAGTCACCTAAACCGTAAGAGAGAGGGGGTGGGAAGATGCCAGGGATTCGTGTAAAAGAAGGCGAACCGTTTGAAAAAGCGTTACGCCGATTCACGAAGACGTGCGAAAAAGCAGGCATCATGTCTGAAATCAGAAAGCATCAACATTTTGAAAAACCAAGCGCACGACGTAAACGCAAGCTCAACGCTGCAAAGCGCAAGAACTTGAAGCGACTGCAACAGAGCACGTATTAGTTTAAAATGAAGTGGTGCGTGGCAATGATTTGTCACGCACCACTTCACATGAGGCATAGCATGACGATAAAGGAACGACTGGAATCGGACGGTGTGGACGCCCTTAAGAGCAAGAACAAGGTCAAGCTTGGGGTTATTCGCATGGTGCGATCTCAGATCAAGAACTCCGAAATAGCCAAACGGCGTGATCTGACAGACGACGAAACAATTGACGTCCTGGTGTCGGCGGTTAAAGCCCGGCGTGAAGCATTGGCCTTCGCAAATGAAGGGCAACGCGAAGATCTGGCTCAGGAGGCGCAACAGGATATCGAGATACTTGAAGCATACTTGCCCGAAGCGATGCCAGAAGATGAATTGCGTTCAATCGTCGACAACGCCATCCGAGACTCGGGCGCCTCAGGCATAAAAGATATGGGACAGGTAATGGGAAAAGTGATGCCGCAAGTTAAGGGCAAGGCAGATGGCAAGCAGATCAACGTCATGGTCCGCAGCCTGTTGCAGGATCTTTCCTGACCAGTAGCCCATTCCGATTCGTGAGCGTGTAATGAATTGGATTGATATCGCTATAGTAGCCACCCTTTTGTATCAGGGCACCATCGGATTCAGACACGGTTTCTGGCATGGTCTGATGGATCTTTCCGCCCTTGTCGTGGCAATAACGATCACTACGACCCAATTCGTTCTCGTGTCACAGATCATACTAGAATCAGCCTCTGTGCCCCCCATAATGGCGAACTGGATAGGATTCCTGGGGTGCTTTGGTGTGTCTTCGCTGATCCTGGAGGGTTTCGTATACGTAGGGAAACGATTCATTCCGCCAGCAAGATCAGATTGGACCCAAAAAGCAACCGGCTTGTTTCTCGGTAGCGTCCGCGGTATCCTCCTGGTAAGTTTTCTGTTGATGATTTTCTCTCTGTTGCCCATGCCCGTCACCGTCAGTAACCGGTTGGAACAATCTCCCCTCGCACCGTCCGCATTTGCAGTAGTGCCACTATTATTTGATGGCATCACAGACAGTGTCCAACCGAATTTCAGGCCCCTGATTGACCATCTGAGTCTACTTCTCACATTCCCGACCACAGAATCGTCTGAAGCTGCAGCCGTTTCAAACAATCAGGTATTGGAGTTCATTCGCGGCTTCGTTTCTGAGGAAAGATGAACCGATTCTTCCCCGCCTAATGCATTCTCCCGAGTGCACGGCTCAACCTATAGTTACCATCAGTGTCTAGCCAAATCCACATACATAGCCTCAGCGTACTTGAATTCGATGCTGTACTTGAGATGCTTGCCGATCGGACGACATCGATCCTTGGAAGAGAGATCGCCCTGGCACTCAAGCCCGGCATGGATCCCACGTTGATTCATGAGCGATTATCGACCGTTTCCGAGATCCGTAAGATTCTTGGCTCCAGCCACTCTATCCCCATTCGCGGCATTAAGGACATCCGAACGTCCCTCGAGCGCGCCCGTGTCACAGGCTCCGCCATCGATCCCGAACGTCTATTGGACTTGGGATCTACCATCCAGACCAGCCGGCTTATGCACCGCTTTGGCCGCAAACTCCACACAGATCTCCCCTCTGCTCGAATCGAATCTCTGGTAGCAGGGATGGGCGAATTCGAGCCGATCGAACTTGAGATAACACGATCCATCGACGAAGGTGGAGCGGTGAAAGACCAGGCCAGCAAAGCCCTCGCCCGCATAAGACGAGAGCAGCACGCTGTCCGAGATAGGACCAGGGATCATCTCAATCGCCTGATGCAATCCGAGATGGGACAGAAGGCCCTCCAGGACCAGGTTGTTACGATGCGCGACGGCAGATACGTGGTTCCTGTTCGTTCCGACCACAAGAACCAGATCAAAGGGGTGATGCATGATCAATCGGCCAGCGGGGCAACTATCTTCATTGAACCGCTAGCCGTAGTGGAGATGAACAACGAACTGCGCGGATTGGAAGTGGAGGAGAGACGCGAGATCGACAGAGTCCTGTCCGCCATTACCGATCTTATCCGCGATCAGGTGGAAGAAATATCCCGCAGTTTCGCACTTCTTGGACTCATCGATTTCTACTATGCTGCGGGCCAGTTTTCTATCGACCTACAGGCATCTCAGCCCAGAATGAACGAGTCAGGAAGGATTGAGATTCGCAATGGCCGTCATCCTCTTCTGGCTTTTCCGCCGGGCCATAGCGGTCCTGTCGAGCAGGTCGTACCCTTGACGATAGAAATCGGTGGTAGCAGCACAACACTAGTCATTACCGGCCCCAATATGGGTGGCAAGACCGTAGCAATCAAGACCGTGGGCCTGCTCACACTAATGGCACAGGCGGGATTGCACATTCCGGCCGATGATCCGTCCGACCTAGCGATCTTTGCTGAGGTATTCGCGGATATCGGCGATGAACAGTCTATACAGGCAAACCTAAGTACATTCTCTGCCCACCTCGGCCACATCGTAGATATCCTTAACGCGGCAAATGACAAAACGCTTGTGCTTCTGGACGAACTTGGATCCGGTACGGACCCCGCGGCGGGTGCCGCCATGGGAATGGCCACCCTGGAATCATTGACCGGCAGGGGAACGGTGACCATCGCCACCACCCACTTTGGTACGTTGAAGGAATTTGCGAGCCGTACTGAGGGTGTAGAGAATGGGTCGATGGCTTTTGACGTGGCAAGCCTTGCCCCGACATATCGATTCAGGCAGGGCATTCCTGGAGGGAGCTATGCCGTCGAAATTGGCCAGCGACTCGGCATGCCCGATGATGTGCTCCGGCGTGCATCCGAGATAATTGGTCAGGACGAACGCCAATTGGATGACTTGATTGCGGAGCTTGACAGAGAGCGCCAATCCCACGAGACCACGCGACTGGCGAATGAATTACGCCAGACCGAGCTTGAACGCCTGACCAAAGAGTACGAGGCGAAGGTTTCGGATTACCGGAAGAAGGAAAGCGATCTTCTCAATGAAGCGCGTGGTGAGGCCGATCAACTGGTCAGAGAGGCCCGAGCAACCATTGAACGCTCCGTAGCCGATATCCGGTCAGAAAAGGCTTCCCGGGATTCTATCAAGAGGGCAAACGAGGCGGTCGTGTCACAGCGAGAGGAATTAAGAAAGCTCATCGCCGAACCATCGGAGTCCAATCAGGGCGAGCCCGTGCGCGACGTCTCTCCGGGAGACCGAGTCTGGGTACAGAGTCTGAAACAGGAAGCTATTGTGGTCGCGACTCCGGATTCCGCGGGGCGCATACGTGTCCAAGCTGGGAATTTAGAGCTCTCAGTGCGGAGATCGGAATTGCAGAAGCGGGATGGCAGCGCCGACATTGCAAGAGAGACCATCGAGAAACAGAAGCGCTCTACAAAGCCCGTTGGCCATATTAAGGTCGATTCACTTCCTCAAGAGACCCAGCAGTTGGATCTTAGAGGATTTACGGCGCTCGATGCCATCGAGGAAGTGGACAAATACCTCGACCAGGCCATGGTGGATGGGCTAATGAGCGTCCGTATTTTGCACGGAAAGGGATCCGGTGTCCTTAGAAAAGAGATCAAGGAATTCCTCCGGAAACATGCGCTTGTGAAGTCTGCACAATTTGCCCCCCAACACGAGGGTGGTAATGGCGTAACCATTGTCGAACTTACGGACTAATGCGTAATCCGTCTCAACTTCGAATCACCAGTAGAACCGGAGCACCATGACAGCACAACGGCTGAGTGAAGTTCCAGGTTTCGCCATAGACCGTGTTGCCGATGCCGCGGGCGACGACCCCGAGATACTACGTCTGGAGAATCTCGATACGGACCTCCGTCCGCCGTCTGCCGCTCTGAAGGCTACCCACGAGGCTGTCGACAATGATGATGCCAACAGCTACCTACCTTTCATTGGCCAGCGTGCACTGAGGGAAGCGGCTACCACCCATGTTTCCAGTCTGAGCGGAGTCACGTACGATCCCATCAAGAATTCAGCCATTACTGCCGGCGGCACTGAAGGTCTTCTGAACGTGCTTCTCGCCACGGTCAATCCTGGCGACGAAGTGATCCTCACCGATCCGACGTATGCTGGTATGATCTACCGAGTCCACTTGGCCGGTGGAATCCCACGACTGGTCCCGTTTACGTTGATCGGTAATGAGTGGCGCCTGGATCTCGATGTGCTGGCAGCAACTATCACTGGCAAGTCCCGGATGATATTCGTCATGAATCCCTCCATGCCGTCAGGAGCAGTGTTTAACGACGAGGAATGGGCCGCCATATCCGATCTCTGCGACGAACACGATCTGCTGCTGCTTTACAACGCAGCGATGGAACGAATCCTGTACGATGGCAGAATATATCGGCACCCGGCATCGATAGCTGGTATGTCGGATCGAGTTATCACTGTGGGCTCGGTCTCGAAGGAGTACCGAATGATCGGTTGGCGCGTCGGGTGGATTGTCGGACCTGAAGCGCTTATGGGTGACATCGGCCGCGTTGGCTTGTATAATGTAGTTACGCCCGTTGGACTGACTCAGAATGCGGCTGCTGTTGCGTTGCGAACGGACGCCAGCGGTGTTACGGCTGCGGTGGATGAATGGGAGCGTAGGCGCGATGTCATGCTAAGGGAGTTATCGGAATTCCGTGTAATTCCTGCAGCAGGCGGCTGGTCCATGCTGATGGACGTGGGGACGCTGGGGCTGGGCTCTTTCGTCGCGTCAGATAGGTTGTTGGACCAGGGCATAGCGGCGACGCCCATGCGCGATTGGGGCGATGTTAATAGTGACCAATACGTGCGTCTCGTATTCAGCAATGAACCTGTTCACCGCCTTAAAGGTCTTGGCGACCGAGTGGATCGGGCGTTTAATAGAACCACATACTGAACATATAACACAGAAGATAGAAGAGGAGATCAAATTGGGATTCACATTGGCATTGGGCGATTCAGCCCCCGACTTCTCGCTTCCGGCAACGGATGGTATGACGTACAGTCTGTCTAACTTCGAAAGCGCAGAGATTCTGGTGGTCTTCTTCACGTGCAATCATTGTCCGTACGTTGTGGGCTCCGATGAGATAACCAGGAAATCTGCCGACAAGTTTAGATCTAAGGGTGTGCAGTTCCTCGGTATAAACTCGAACAGTGAGAATACCCACCCCGATGACGACTTCCCTCACATGGTGGAGCGCATGTCCGAGCAGAGATTCCCGTGGGTCTATGTCCGCGATGGGTCTCAAGATATTGCCAGGGCTTATGGTGGTCTGCGCACCCCTCATTTCTTCGTATTTGACGGCGACCGTAAATTGGTCTACACCGGAAGGGGTGTGGATCAACCCCGAGATACGTCCAAGATGACGATCAACGATCTCGATCAAGCCCTTTCAGATCTCATCGCTGGTAGAACGACTGGAACTCCCTTGACCAATCCTATCGGATGCAACATAAAATGGGACGGTGAAGATGCTCACTGGATGCCCCCAGAGGCGTGTGATCTCGTATAGCACTGCCGCCAATTACCGTACCGTACCACAGATTTAACGGGGCAGTAAGCGCAATGTTGCCAGCATAAGAGACTAAGGTCTTTACCCTACTAACTCCGTGCTTTATGTTATGCATCAAATCTGCGATGAATCGAAACCCCTAAAACATTCTGCAGCATAGGTATCCAAATGGCCGGTCGAATTCCGGAAGAAATGATTGATGTCATCCGGTCTCAGGCTGACATAGTCGATCTTATTTCGGATTTCCTCACTCTGAATAAGCGCGGCAAGAATTACGTGGGCCTCTGTCCGTTCCATAACGAAAAAACACCCTCCTTCAATGTGAATCCCGAACGTCAGATCTTCCACTGCTTTGGATGCGGGAAGGGCGGCAATGTCTTTACGTTTCTGATGGAACATGAAAAAGTTACATTTGTTGAGGCGGTAAGGCAGATTGCCGAAAAGCTGCATATCGCCCTGCCAGAGAACGCCCGCGATCAGCAAACTAACAGCGAGAATGAGAGCCTGGCGAAAGTGACGCAATTTGCAGCCAGATACTTTCACGAAAAGCTATTGAATTCAGATGTATCAACGCCGGTCCGCGCGTATGTAAAAGAACGAGCCCTGACGGACGCAACGATACATACTTTTTCTTTGGGTTATGCACCAAATGCGTGGGATGGATTAATAAAGCATGCACGAAAACATAGTATCAGCCAAGACTGGCTTGTGAAGGCCGGAGTTGCGAAGACGAATGGGGATCGCTGTTACGATGCCTTTCGCAACCGCCTTATATTTCCTATCTACTCGGTAAGCGGCCGCATCGTTGGGTTTGGGGGATG
>JABIQT010001125.1 GCA_018667995.1 Candidatus Latescibacterota bacterium | reverse complement strand
TAGTTCGCCTGCCGAACGTATGCGGCAGCGTACAAGGTCCCCAGTGGTGGATACGGCTGCATTGTTTCCCACTGTTTCTGATCGAAACGAAGGAAGTACGAATGTGTGAACAAAACCTCAGTCATTGACTGGATTACCTCTGCCGTGCGAGCATCATTCCATTGGCGATATCTGATGACAATCAGTTGGGCTAGCTTGTGACGGACTCAAAGCGATTTCTGTCTTTCCATGCGGGTGTTTTGCGATGGTTGACTTTCACTGATGACCTGAGCGTATCGACTCTCGAATAGAGTCTGAACACGTCTACTGTGATCGTTTGTATGTAGCTTGATCCTGCTGCGAGTGATGTGAATACCATCATTCCTACCCTTGCGCATGGAGTTCATTATTCTGCGACTGTAGAATCGATGCACTAACCATTCCAGTCCGCCGAAAATTGGCAAACTAAGGATCAGTTCCGTACTTCTCTTCACGCCAGCCGACCATCGGGACAGTTTGATTCCTGAGAAGGGGTCGGGGCCGGAAGAATGTCCGTTCCACTGGGGCATATGCTGCTGTACCCAACTATTGGCCAGGGCAAAGCGCCTATAATGGTCCCACCCAAAAATGGGACGGAGTGCGGAGATTTGGAGTGCGGTGTAGAGTTCCTGGTCTGCTATCTCGTAGTCTGTATCGCCTATCAGGTAGTTCATGCACAGGAGATCGCGTTTTCTCACCAGCAGCGCGTATACGGCTAATAGCGCATATACCATCCAGAGTCGGCGAGATGCCACGACCATGAAGAGATCGATGTCACTGGATTCGGTACAGTTTCCGTGCGCTATAGCTCCAGAGAGCGAAACCATCCGGACAAATGGAAACATGCAAATTCGGTAAATGCTGGTCTTATTGCTCTGAAACAACACATCGGCCTGAGCGTTTCGTTGAGCACGTTCCGTGAACAGGTGGGTGCGCTCTTTCAAACCATAGAGGCCGTCTCTTGCTTCGATCGCGCCGGAGAAAAGGAGGGTTTGTAGCGCCGCACGGACCTGTTCCATCGAACCGCAGGATCCGATCATGCCTCTTTGAATCTCGTGGGAATCAAGTGGATAATCGAAGAGATCGGCGTAGGTGATGGTTTTAAGCACAGCATCCGCCACACCGTTCGTGTGAATTGGATGCGCGGACGGCCGGGAGGCATTCCGAGATGAGGTGAGATGTACTGCAAGTTTCCCTGCGCTCGCCTCGTACACTGCTACCGTCTCCTCCGCCATGACGGCCCAGTTCCGGACAGTGTGTGTTTGCCAGCCGCCTGCATGCGACATATCGAGTGCGCCGGAGATGTTATCATACCATGCGAAACTGTCTTTGGTTCGGTACACCACACGTGGGGTTGCGCCAGTTTCCATCATTGAGGGCATGGGCGAGGCGACAACTGGGGTGCCGCACGCCATGGCTTCTACGGCTGGAAATCCGAAACCTTCATACACGGATGGGCCGACGTAGAGGCTCGCGCCGCCATAGAGGCTGGGTAGGTCGCTCTCGTCAACGTAACCTGTAACATGAATCCTGTGGGCAAGGCCTGTGGCAGCTATTTGGTGAATCAGATCTTGGTGGGCTGTTCCAGGCTGACCTGCAATAACGAGGTGTTCGGGTGGATTATCTCTTTCAACGAGGAGGCGATACGCATCAATGAGCGTATGTAGATTCTTCCGAGTGTCAGTCGTTCCTATGGTGAGGATATAGGGGGCTGGGGTACCGTCATTTGTCCATGCAGGACGCCATTCCTGACGTCGGGACTCCGGCGCGAAGACAGGGTCCACGCCATGATGAATGACTGTGGTCTTTGCTGCGTTCAGATCGAGGAGATTAACAGCCTCATCCCGGGTGGCATTGGAAGTAGCGATGATCTGATCGGCATGTTTGACGGCTCGTCTTGCAGCCCACCGAAACAGGCTGCGCTTCGATACTGAAAATAGCTCTGGATAGAGGAAGAACGCCATGTCATGAAGCGTCACCACTGTACTGGCGTCTGCCCCAATGGGCATGATATAATGTGGGGCATGCCAGACATCCAGACCGTACCGACGAATCACGCTTCTTGCGCCCGCCAATTCCCAGATCAATCTTGTAGGGCGAGCTTCCCAAGGAATGGCTATATACCGAAATCCGGCCGCGTCGTCTGGCAGGCTCGGCAGCCGATCGGAGTGCTTAATAAATACGAAAAAATCGTGCTTTGTGTTGATCTCAGCAAGGCCGTTGAGAAGACCGATTATATAGCGTCCTGCACCGGCGATTGCGGATGGTAGACACGTGGCATCTATCCCAATACGCATGTTGGACGGCAATCTATTTTTCGCGGCTGACACTGGATGTCAGCCGTGATTTATGTCAGAAACGATTCAAAGAAAGAACAATCATGAAACTGAAGATATCTGGACCACCGAGGGCGGTCAAGCGTGCCTTCACCAAAGAAGTGTACCACTGTAATGAAACGACGGCGACTTTGGTTTCCGGCCTTGGTGCTGGGGGCTAACGTAAATCTTCGAGTGGCTGGTGGACCGTGAACAGCTCAAACACGCTCACTCTCCATCGATTAAGGCAGATCTGTGGAGCCCATGAGGTACCGGTCGCATTCCCGTGCAGCGCCACGGCCCTCATTGATGGCCCAGACAACGAGGCTCTGTCCGCGTCTGGCATCTCCCGCGGCAAAAACGCTTTCCACGTTGGTGGAGAATATGCCATGCTCGGCCTTCGCATTGGACCGGGCATCTCTCTCGATATTGAGTGCATCGAGAACAGTATTCTCTGGACCGAGGAAACCCATGGCCAGCAGGACGAGATCTGCAGGCCAGGTCTTCTCTGAATTAGGTATCGGCCGAAAAGGTGGACCACTGTCCGTCTTGACCCATTCAACGTTGACCGTCTCTAATTCCTTCAATTGCCCGTTGGCATCTCCGACAAACCGGGCTGTGTTGATAAGGTATGTCCGAGGATCGGCACCGAATCGTTCGCTGGCTTCCGCCTGACCGTAGTCCAGCTTATAAACTACAGGCCATTGGGGCCAGGGATTGTGAGGGGCACGCTGTTCCGGTGGCCGGGCCATGATCTCGAACTGGGTCACGGACTTACAGCCATGGCGCATGGATGTGCCGACACAATCTGTTCCCGTGTCCCCGCCGCCGATAACGATCACGTCCTTGTTCTTAGCGGAAATATAGGCGCCGTCTGCATGGCTCGAATCGAGTAGACTTCGAGTGTTGGATCTCAGGAAGTCTATGGCGGGGTAGATACCTTCAAGGTCACGGCCTTCGACTTTCAAATCTCTCGCATTAGTTGCACCGATGCATAGTACGACAGCGTCACTGTCATTCAAGAGTTTCTCGGCCGGAAGATCTCTACCAATCTCGGTGTTGGTAACGAACGATATGCCCTCTGCTTCCATTATGTCGAGGCGCCGCTGAACAATCCTGGTTTTGTCCAGTTTCATATTTGGGATTCCGTACATAAGGAGGCCACCAATCCGATCAGCCCTCTCATATACGGTGACCTGGTGGCCCGCTCGATTGAGCTGGGCGGCGCATGCCAGGCCAGAAGGTCCCGATCCGACAATAGCGACTTTCTTTCCGGTGCGCGATTCTGGTGGCTCCGGAACAATCCATCCCTCATCAAAGCCTCTGTCTACAATAGCGCATTCAATGGTTTTGATCGTGACGGGATCGTCATTGATACCCAACACACAGGCACCTTCACAAGGGGCGGGACACACGCGACCCGTAAACTCGGGAAAGTTGTTCGTTTTGTGCAGCCGGGCAAGGGCCTCCTTCCAGTGGTGGCGGAAGATTAGATCGTTCCACTCCGGGATCAGATTGTTGACAGGGCAACCTGCCGCCGGAGCCGTGGGTGCCCCTCCCGTGTGACAGAAGGGAATCCCACAATCCATGCACCGTGCTCCCTGCTTCTCAAGGGCTTGCTCGTCCATTGGAAGTAGAAACTCATCCCAATCATTAACGCGCTCGAGTGCGGGCCGGTAGGTCAGGCTTTCGCGATCAATTTCCATAAATCCGGTGGACTTACCCATATCTCAGCTACATCCTTTGTTCCGACTATCGGTTCTCTGCGCCAATCCTGTTGGTTCTATACACTCGGAATTTGCGCCGTTTCATTACTGCTGTGTCCGCCAGCGCCATTGGTACCTTGCGTCTCTGACTGCTCATCAGCCATCATTTCCAGTGCTCTTCTATAGTCTCGCGGCATGACTTTAACGAATTTCTTTAGTGTAGTCGCCCAGTTTTTCAGAAGGTCCTGTGCTCGCTCACTACCTGTGTATTTAACATGTTCTTCGATCAGGTTTCGAAGCTCTCGGATGTCTGCTTCGTCCGTCACTGATTCTATATCGACCATCTCCTGATTGCAGAGCTGCTCGAAGACTTTTCCTTCGTCAAGCACATAGGCAACGCCTCCGCTCATTCCTGCCGCGAAGTTGCGGCCCACAGAGCCTAGTACAACGACGACTCCGCGTGTCATGTACTCGCAGCCATGGTCGCCGAGGCCTTCTACCACCGTGTGAGCGCCACTGTTACGTACCGCAAACCGTTCACCGCCCCTGCCGCTAAAAAAAGCTCTTCCGTCCGTCGCGCCGTAGAGCGCGACGTTTCCGATAATGATATTGTCCTCGGCCTTGTAGTCAGCGTCCTTTGGTGGTCTGATCGCCAGACGTCCCCCTGAGAGGCCCTTGCCACAATAATCGTTCGCATCCCCTTCGAGCGAAATTGAAATCCCTCTTGCCAGAAACGCGCCCAGGCTCTGCCCTGCAGAACCATGTAGGGTCAGCTGTATTGTGTCGTCGGGCAGTCCTTCTTCCCCATATCTGCGGGATACCTCCGCACTAAGCATCGTGCCGGTGGTGCGGTTGATATTATGTATCGAGTGCCGAATAGCCACCTGTTTCTTGTGGTCCAATGCCTCCGCACACATTTCGATCAGTCTCGTGTCCAATGCTTCTTCCAGTCGATGATCCTGTGTCTCCTGGCAGTATCGTGCCACCGTCTCAGGTGCGTCAATCGTGGCCAGCAATTTGGTGAAATCAAGTCCTCTAGCTTTCCAGTGGTCCACTGCGATTTCCGTATCCAGGCAGTCGACACGCCCAACCATATCGTTGATCGTTCGGAATCCCATCTGTGCCATAATCTCGCGGAGATGCTCGGCCATGTAGAACATGAAGTTGACCACATATTCCGGCTTGCCTGAGAAGCGTGCACGAAGTTCCTCGTCCTGCGTCGCCACGCCCACAGAGCATGTGTTGAGATGGCATTTGCGGAGCATGATGCACCCGCTCACCACCAATGCCGCCGTGGCAAATCCAAATTCCTCCGCTCCAAGCATACAAGCTATGGCGACATCCCGACCCGTTTTCAGCTGCCCGTCCGTTTGAACAATGATTCGGCCCCGAAGATCATTCTGTACCAGGACATGCTGTGTCTCAGCCAGGCCCAGTTCCCATGGTACACCCGCATGCTTCATTGACGATTCCGGTGATGCACCGGTACCGCCGTCGTAACCGCTGATGAGCACCACATCTGCCTTGCCCTTTGAAACACCAGCTGCTACAGTGCCGACGCCCACTTCGGCTACCAGTTTGACGTGGATCCTCGCCTGGTTATTGGCATTCTTCAGGTCATGAATCAGTTGTGCAAGATCTTCAATAGAGTAAATATCGTGATGGGGCGGCGGTGATATGAGTCCCACGCCAGGTGTTGATTTTCGCACCTTAGCGATGTGCTCGAATACCTTATGCCCGGGCAACTGGCCTCCCTCTCCGGGCTTGGCGCCCTGGGCCATTTTTATCTGAAGATCGGTGGCATTTACCAGATAATTACTGGTTACGCCAAACCGGCCAGAGGCGACCTGCTTTATAGCACTGTTGCGCCAGTCTCCGTTCTCGTCTCTATAGTAGCGATCTGGGTCCTCGCCACCTTCACCAGAATTACTCTTTCCGCCAATGCGGTTCATGGCGATAGCCAGTGTTTCGTGCACTTCGCGGCTGATGGATCCGTACGACATTGCGCCGGTGGCAAAGCGTTTGACAATCTCCGATGCCGGTTCGACCTGGTCGATGGGTATCGGATCATTTACTTGCTTAAATCCCAGCAAGCCCCGTAGCGTGCCAAGTTGTGTCTGCTGATCGTCTATCAATGCGGTGTATTCGCGGAATTTGGCGTAATCATCTGTTCGCGTCGCAACCTGCAATAGCGCTATGGTATCGGGATTGAAGAGGTGGTATTCCCCGTCGCGGCGCCATTGGTAGTATCCACCCTCATCGAGAGACGTGTTGGCGGCTGTCTGCCGTTCAGGGTATCCGTGGTGATGGTGTGTGCGATACTCTTGCTCAATCTCATTCAGTCCTATTCCCTCTATTCGCGAGGGCGTCCATGTGAAGTATCGCTCGATGACATCCTGCTTAATTCCGATCGCCTCGAATATCTGGGCGCCCCTGTAGGACTGAATCGTCGAGATGCCCATCTTTGACATGGTCTTCAAGATGCCTTTGCCCAGCGCCTTTATGACATTGTGCTCCACGTCACTGGAACTGGGTCGTGTATCGATAAGTCCATCAATTCGCATCCACTCCGCCGTCTCGAGCAGCAAATACGGATTGATCGCACCGGCACCATAGCCGCTCAACAGGCAACAGTGCATCACTTCCCGTGGCTCTCCCGATTCCACCACAATTCCGACTCTGGTACGAAGGCCTTTACGGATCAGGTGGTGGTGCACGGCAGCTGTGGCGAGCAGGCTCGGGATCTGGATCTCTCGTTCGCTGATACCCCGGTCAGAAAGAATCAGGAGGGTTGCGTTCTCGTCCCTGATGGCTTGAGTAGCCTTCTGACACAATGCCTCTACGGCTCGTTCCAGCGCACCCGTGGACTCCGAACGCGCGAACAGTGTTTCCAGCGTAACTGCCTTCAGGCCAGGTTGATCAAGGGCTTTGATCTTAGCCAGCTGTTGATTCGAGACCACCGGAAACTCCAGGCGAAGTTGACGGCAGTGTTCAGGTGACTCCTGTGATACATTTGATTCAGCACCAATGCAACTCTCAAGAGAAGTTACCAGTTCCTCACGAATGGCATCAAGCGGCGGATTGGTAACCTGGGCGAATAACTGCTTGAAATAATGAAACAGAAGCTGCGGCTTGTTGGACAGTACCGCAATCGGCGTATCATTGCCCATGGAACCGAGCGGTTCTGCGCCAGTAGCGGCCATTGGGCCAATAAGGATTTTCAGTTCCTCACTGGTGTAACCGAAGGCTCGTTGCCGATCTTGCAGCGACTCCAGGTCAACGCCAGGCACCACAGTTGGTTCAGGTAAGTCATTCAGTGTAATCCGATGCTGTGAAAGCCACTCGCCATAGGGCTTGGCATTGCAGATCTGGTGCTTGACCGCCTCATCGTCAGTGATCCAGCCCTTTTCCGTATCGATCATGAACAGACGGCCAGGCTGCAGGCGCCCCTTGTAGAGAATTTGATCGGATGGTACATCCAGAACGCCTGCTTCCGAAGCCCCCACGACGAAACTGTCTTTAGTGACAATATAGCGGAAAGGACGGAGCCCGTTACGATCCAGCGTAACACAGACGCGCGTTCCATCACTTGCAGCAATCAGGGCTGGTCCGTCCCAGGGCTCCATAAGGAAGGAGTGGTATTCGTAGAAATCGCGCTTCTCCCGTGGCATCGACTCATGATTTTCCCATGCTTCGGGAATCATCATCATCATGGCATGAGGAAGGGATCGACCCGTAGCCACAAGCATCTCGAGGACATTGTCAAAACAGGCAGTGTCACTGGATCCTTCACGGATGATAGGAAGCAACTTTGCCATGTCATCGCCAAACAGTTCGGAGGCTAGAATGGCTTCTCGAGCACGCATCCAGTTCTGGTTGCCGCGAACTGTGTTGATTTCACCGTTGTGACAGAGGAAGCGGTAGGGATGGGCAAGCCGCCAGGAACCAAGTGTGTTTGTGCTGTAGCGGGAATGTACTAGGGCTAGAGCGCTTACCATTGAACCATCTGAAAGATCGCGATAGAATGCGTCAACTTGATCGGATTTCAGCAATCCTTTGTAGACAATAGTAGTACTGGATAGGCTCGAGATGTAAAAATCATCTCTATCTTCAAGGTTCTCTTGATCGAGCGTGTGCTCAATTACTTTCCGGACTACATATAGCATTCTCTCAAACTGTCCGGAATCTGACGTCATCTCGCCTCGACCGATAAAGAACTGTCGTATCACGGGGGAAACATCATGGGCAACCTGTCCGACCTGGCTATGGTCAACGGGCACATCACGCCAACCCAGGAATACAAGCTCCTCGTCCCAAACCGTGCGTTCCACCGCTCGCTCGCATAGGGATCTCTGGGAAAGATCGCGCGGCAGAAAAACCATGCCGACCCCGTAAGCGCCGGCTTCTGGCAGCGAGATACCCTCATATGAACACTGGCGTTTGAAAAAATCATGGGGCATCTGAATCAGAATGCCCGCACCGTCTCCCGTCTCTGGATCGCATCCAGTGGCGCCGCGGTGTTCCAGGTTGATCAGCACCCGGATTGCATTTCGGATAATCTCGTGCGATTTCCGACCATTGAAGTCAGCGACGACCCCAACCCCGCAGGCGTCGTGCTCAAACTGAGGGTCGTACAGTCCCTGATAGGTTTGTCTTGACATAACAGTACCCCTTGTGGCCTGAGGAAGGCGCGCAGAATGTAGCATCCTTCCGACGTCATCAGACAACCAGAATGCGCCGGCCATACTTCGTTTTCAAAAACGAGAATTTACTGAGAGCTCTTAGGAAATCCGTACGCTCACGATAGTGATAGAGCCGAGGGAATGAAGGTACAAATCCCTTGATTTCCTTGATGTCACCGATATTTTGATACAGGAGGATGCAGATGAAATGAGGACTTCCCGACCTGTCTCTCTTTGCTTACGAAAATCAAAACAAAAAGTATAAATGCATAGGCATATCGTGTAAAGTAAAATAAACTTATGTATGCCATCTAATTAACAGATGAAACTTGGCGTTTTCATACGTCAATGTTGCTATTTGACACAATATGTTGTGTGTCCGATGGTTGTTTACCCAAGATAGCCCTACGTATCACACCATTGGAAATTATGGACCTTCGTCAACTGGAAATGTTTCAGGCCATCGTAGAAGCCGGCAGTTTTACTAAAGCGGGGCAGCGTCTGCATGTCTCCCAGTCGGCTATTAGCAGGCAAATCAGCCTTCTCGAAGAAGAACTTGGTGTCCAGGTTCTAATGAGGTCGAATAGACGGGTATTCCTCACGGAAGCGGGCAAAACACTGCTCAAGCACTGCTACCGTATTTTCAGGGATATCGAGGAGGCCATTCTAGAGGTCGCGCAGAATGAGAAAGTAGGAAAAGGTACCCTCCGCGTTGGGGGAGGGATGTCCGTATGTTCCTTTCTACTTCCGCAGATACTGAAGGAGTATAAGACCAAGTTTCCAAATATAGCTCTCACGGTCACAACCGGTAATAGCGAGCCGATGATCTCGAAAATTCGGAACAATGAGATAGATGTAGGTTTCCTGACTTTACCGGTGGAGTCACAAGATTTAACGGTCACATCTGTCTTCAAAGAGGAGATGGTCGTTGTAACGGGGCCCAATCACCAACTTTGTGACCGGGAAGAGGTCTCTATTGAGGAGCTCGCCTCAACGCCCTTAATTCTCTTTGAACGTGGATCCAACACACGAAAGATCATAGACCATTTTTTCGAAGAGCGCGATATGCGTCCGCAAATTATCATGGAGATGGAGAACGTCGAGATCATCAAGCCTCTGGTCGAAATAGGTCTCGGAGTCACCATTATCCCCTATCAGTCAATCGTACGCGAGGTACAGTCCGGCACCCTACGCTATCTTCGGATTTCGCAGTCCCCTCTCTACCGCGAACTAGGTTTGGTCATTCTGAAGACCAGCTATCTACCCGTGCCGATTCAGCGCATGATTGATCTATTCTCTCAAATGATCCCCACACTGCAGATCCCGCCTCCCGGCAAATGAATCGACCGATTGACGCATGTTCTCCTACCTCTCGAATTCCGCACCAGGACTGCTTGGACATGTATTATTATATGTTGCTGTCTCGGGAGTTTGAGCTGCGTGCTATTGCCCTCTACAGGCAGGGACGGCTTGTTGGGCCTCTCTACACAGGAATTGGCCACGAGGCCGTCGCCGTGGGTACATCCTGGGCGTTGGCGGCCGATGACGTAATTGCTCCCATGCATCGGGATATGGCGGCGCGATTCGTCCGGGGAATGACGCCAGCAGTGGTTTATGCACAGTACATGGGGCGAGCTGCCGGGCCAAGTCGTGGGAAAGACGGCAATCACCATTTGGGTAGCATGAGGGATCGAATGATAGGCTTCGTCAGTCACATTGGAGCACTTATTCCAGTGGCAGCCGGCGTTGCTCTTGCCAGTCGTATCACAGGTTCGAAATATGTAACATTGACGTACATAGGCGATGGAGGTACCAGCATCGGTGACTTTCACGAGGGGCTGAATTTCGCTGCGGTGCGTAAGCTACCCTTGATCCTTGTGATCGAGAACAACCAGTTCGCGTACTCCACTCCTGTTTCTCATCAGTATGCATGTAAGCGCTTGGTGGACCGGGCCGTAGGTTACGGGATCAGAGGGGTACAGGTCGATGGCAATGACGTTCTTGCGGTACATGCGACGACCTGTGAAGCTATTGAATTCGCCCGCACCGGAGGCGGGCCTTCGCTCATCGAAGCCAGAACCATGCGGGTGCGGGGCCATTCGGAGAACGATGACGCTTCGTACGTTCCCAGAGATTTGTTGGAGTCTTGGCGGCAGAGGGATCCGATAGCTGCTTTCCGTCGAAGACTTGCCGAATGTGGTATTCTTACGGACGAGATTGAAAAAGAGATCGATCAACGGATCGAACAAGAAATACAATCCGCCGTTTCCTTTGCCGAGAGCAGCCCCTGGCCTCGGGTCGAGGACACTTGTAAGGATGTCTACTCAAACTAGCCAGGACCTACTGACAAGGATAAATTCGCAGCAATCACGCAATTCTAAGAGGAACAATATGCAGACCATGACCTTGAACGATATAGACGTTCGTGGAAAACGTGTGCTAATGCGCGTCGACTACAACGTGCCTCTGGACAGCGATGGGGCCATTACCGACGATACCAGAATTCGAGCCTCGCTACCGACAGTGCGGCACGTGCTCGACGGAGGGGGACGTCTGGTTCTCATGAGTCACCTCGGTAGACCTACAGGGGTAACCGAGTCGTTGCGCCTCAAACCTGTCGCGGCGCGTTTGGCCAAACTGCTCGACCAACAGGTAGAAACGGTTCCTGAGTGTATTGGCGATGCAGTCCGTAGGAAGGTCCAATCTATGGAAAACGGCGACTGCCTGATGCTGGAGAATGTGCGGTTTCATGAGAAGGAAGTGAAGAACGACCCCGACTTTGCCCGCGCGCTAGCGGCATCCGGAGACATATTCGTCAATGACGCTTTCGGCACCGCTCACAGGGCGCATGCTTCCACTGAGGGTGTAGCTCATCACATGGAAATGAGCGTCGCAGGTCTATTAATGGCACGTGAACTGACCTATCTCTCACGTGCCATTGAGAATCCCGTCCGACCCCTTGTTGTTATTCTCGGAGGCTCGAAAGTATCGGATAAAATTGGCGTGACACGTCGTGCTTTGGCGATCGCCGACTCCGTCATAATAGGTGGTGGTATGGCATACACATTTCTCAAGAGCCAAGGTGTGCCTGTTGGTGGATCACTTGTCGATGAGGCTAGTCTGGATTTCGTGACGGAAGTCCTTGCGTCGGATCGGAGCGGGGAAGGGGACCTATTGTTGCCGTCGGATCACGTGATCGCAGAGCAGCTGGCGGCAGGTGTCCCAACCGACATCGCCAACGAGATTCCAGCGGGTTGGCTAGGTCTGGACATCGGTCCGGAGAGTAGGATGCGATTTACCATGGCGGTAGCGATGGCTGGGACAGTGCTTTGGAACGGTCCCATGGGCGTATTCGAGATTCCTGAATTTGCGCAGGGCACCAAGCAGATTGCCACGGCTATTGCGGACGCCACCGATGCCGGAACGGTATCCATCATCGGAGGAGGGGATACCGCAGCGGCCGTAAACGTATTCGAGGTGGAAGAACGGATGAGCCATGTTTCGACCGGTGGCGGCGCCTCCCTGGGATTATTAGAAGGCGCGGTGCTACCGGGAGTCGCTGCGCTGACTTCAAAGGCGTAAAGCGTCCGATCTGTTGACTTTGGTTCCCGGTACCGACAAGGGGAGCGTTATGCTTTCCTCAGGACCTCACACCGGTCCCGATATCTTCTCGACGGTAGTGACATTGCCGCGAAAATCCGTGACCTGGACCTTGATATCCCCGTTCTGAAGGTTCTTGTCATTGCTCCGCAGCATCAGTCTCATGCTTCGAAACTGGTTCTGATTGAATCCCCGCCCGTTGAACCTGTGACCTCGGAGTGCCACCTTGATGGTGTTGCCTTCATGGATACTCTTCAGTTCGATTTCTGCGGGGATGGAGATTACATCCACGTCGCTCAGGTCAGAATCTGAGACGAACGAGACTTCCAGCAAATTTTCCGCATTCTGGGTTGTAATTGTATAGGTCCAGACGGGGGATTTGGCCGGGAGGACGGTGACCGAGACCAGGTCTCTCGACGCATTCATATGTGGCGGGGCACAGCCTGATGCTATGAGCAGGCTTACCATAATCATCATAGCAAATCCGGGACGTCTTGACGCGCAAAATCTGGCATTCGTCATCGGGTTCTCGCTTTCTGGACAGGTTCTGGGTAAATGTGGGCACCACTGTTTGTAAGACGGCTGTGGTATCCATCCGGTTCCATTCGCCGTCCCCCATTCACCTCTCGCGATCAGGCTTCAGATTAATGCCCGCCCGGGATGCCCTACATAGCTCGTCCTACGACAACTGTTTGATCGTCGAACTGCTCCGCTCCGTGCGAAAAATCCCGTACAGCTGCCAGAATTCTGTCCTGGATTTCCTCACACGCCAATTCGCG
>JABIQT010001124.1 GCA_018667995.1 Candidatus Latescibacterota bacterium | reverse complement strand
TGGTGGCCCGGTGGCTCCCGCATTTGCTGATAGGGAGCGATATCTGTTTCGATGGTACACTCAGACAAGGCCGGATTGTGAATATCTCACAGATCCGCATCACAGCGGTCCGAACATGCGGATCGGGAGAAGCCAGTGAACGATATTGCGATTCAGGACGGACAGACGGTTCTCTTCATCGGTGATAGTATCACCGATTGCGGGAGACGTGGTGCAGACGCACCATTAGGAAGCGGATATGTGCGTATTGCCTCTGAATTGATTACGAGCAGATTTCCAGATCGGAAGATTCGCTATATCAATAAGGGCATTGGGGGCAATAAGGTAACGGATCTCCGCAATCGCTGGCAAGACGATGTGGTATATCATCGGCCCGATTGGCTGTCCATAAAAATAGGTATCAACGATTTGGGTAGTTATTTGAATCAAGTCGATGGTGGCGTGGCTCCGGAGCTTTTTGAAGAGACCTATGATTACATCCTTGAAGAGACAAAGTCAAAGCTCGGCTGCCCCGTTCTGCTGATTTCTCCGTTTTACATCAGCAGAGACCGGTCCGGAGCCACAAGTCGGAGCCGGCTGCTTGAGAATCTGCCTCGATATATCGAGATCGTTGAGCGAATGAGCGAGAAGTATGATACGCGCCTTGTCAAGACGCACGACATCTTTCAGAATCAGTTGAAATATCGGGATGCGGATACGTTCTGTCCCGAGCCTGTGCACCCTCATCAGGCGGGGCATGTAGTGATTGCAGAGGCCGTCGTCGAGGCACTGCGGTAGTGCGGCACTACGCCTCCGGATATGGCGGCATCTCGGGTTCAAGATCCACGTGCAGCGCATCGGCGATACGATTGATATAATTGAAGTAGCTTATTACCTGGACTGCATCGTGAATCGCTGTATCACTCCATCCGAGATTCCGAAGGTGGATGATGTCCTGCTTCGTCATTGCTGACGGTGTGTTGGTCAATTTTACGGCATAGTCCAGCAGGGCCCGAGTCGCTTCGTCAAGAGTTGCCTCCCGATAGTCCGTCTTCATGTGGCCGACCATCACCTCGTCGTCGGTGAGCTTACGGAGATCCTCTCCGTGTGCCTCTGTTCAGTAGTGGCAGTCATTTGCCCTCGATACTACCGTTGCCAGCATCTCGCGATGGGCGCGTGAAAGTGGAGACTCGCCCATCATTGATGCCCTATAGAGCCCCATTGAGGTCCTCATGGTTTCCGGACTCAAACTCATGATCTTGACGATTCCAAAGATCTTACCGGCTCGCTTTATGGCCGCTTCGTATTGACGTTTCAAGCTACCCGTGGCGGCGCCAGCACTTATCGTATCTATCCAAGCCACAATATCCTCCCGTGTCGTATCGCCGTTTCCAACGCCCAGTAATACGTATGGGAAACGGCGATTTTCGCAAACCTATTTCACCCCAGTTTGAGCTGTGATTTGAATGCTCCGAAAATAACGTAATTACTTGTTAAATCACAAGTTTTTTCTGTTATTTGTGCTTCTCAGTAGGCACCAATACCGGCCCAGTTTTCTCTTGACAATGATCCCTCCTGCCCTTATCGTGAAAACGTATTATAGCACGCAGAATAGCGACCCCATGAAACATGAACCCAGGCTCGAATTTCACACTGCACAGCGTGAAAGGAAGCAGGCTGATATGCCGCCTTCCAGTAGGGCCAACGGTGGTATACGGCATGGCCAAGAAATCTCCCCGAACTAATCGCAAAACACGCGCTCCCAATTATCAACCCTGGGTTTCACATCTGGTGACATTCGTATTCGGCGCATTGGCTGGTATTATTATGTCAATGGTTCTGGGTGGAAATGAACCCCTGCCGGTAAATGCCGGTGGTGTTCCCCCACCAACAGGGACTCCATCGGCAGGTAGCGCAGTCATAAATCAGCTTCAGACACATTTGACGCACTCCCCCGAAGACAGAGAGGCCAGGACGCAACTTGCGAATGCTTACTTTGATGCGGGGAATTACCAGAGTGCCATAATGCAATATGCGCAAGTTCTTGAGACAGACCCGAACAACCCCGATGTGATCGTGGATCTCGGTATTTCGTACCGTAGGATCGGTGAAAGCGACGCCTGTATTAAGAGGTTTCGTAAGGCGCTCTCCATAGATCCATCGCATGTCAATGCCCGCTACAATCTCGGATTGGTGCTTCAGTCCGATGCGCTGGACTTTCCGGGAGCGATCGCCGCTTGGGATACGCTCCTGATGTATACCCCGAACCATCCCCGTGCGGGGTGGATAAGGGAGCAGATGGCGTCAATGCGTAATAAGTAGGGTTGCTACAAGGGAGCGCAGGACAACAGGGTTAGGTTCCGGGATAATTTGTCATATGAATCGACGACATTTTCTGGAGACGCTCGCCGCCGGCCTCCTGGTCGCCGATTGTGCCGTGCCTGCGCGGACATCCATGCCGGCACAGCGTAGTGTGCCGGTGGAGCGCGATGAAAATGGATTGACGCCGCTGAGACGATTCTTTGTAACGGCGATCACATCCTTCGCTCCCAGGATTGACGTTACTACATCAATGCTGACAGTCGGGGGAGCTGTAGAGCACTCATTCAGCATGTTGTATGAAGAGCTTGCCACCGATCCGCAGCAGACCTATCGAGCGGTGCTGCAATGTGTTGGTGGCGCAAGTGGAACTGCCGAGTGGGTTGGGATGCCGCTTCGATTCTTGCTCGATAGAGCAGGGATTCAGTCTGATGCCAAGAAGGTCGTATTTTACGCCGGAGACGGCTACGAGAGCAGTATTCCAGTGGCCATGGCAATGAAACCGGACAGTCTCCTGGCGCACCGAATGAATGGAGCAGCTCTCCAACCTAATCACGGCTCGCCTGTCCGACTCGTTCTACCAGGCGTATATGGGTATAAGCAGGTAAAATGGATCACACGTATCGATGTCGTTACCGAGAACCACAAGGGATACTGGGAGCAACGCGGATACTCGGATGACGGGACGATTCGCTCGTAGTCTCATGAACAGCTACAGACCTGGTGCATGTCGCCGGGTCCATGTAAGGAGTCAAATTCTAAGCTATGAAGTCTATTCTAGTCACTGGTGGAGCCGGTTTTATCGGTAGTAACTTCGTTCGCTACATGCTTAGCAAGTATCCGGATTATGCGATCGTTGTCCTGGACGTACTTACCTATGCCGGCAATACCGCTAACTTGGAAGGGCTTGATGAGACGGGTCAATTGACCTTTGTAAAGGGGGACATCTGCGACCAGCAGGTGGTCGATGACATCGCAAAAGATGTCGATGCCATTGTGAACTTCGCAGCGGAGTCTCACGTAGATCGATCAATTCTCAATCCGGACGCTTTCATAGAGACTAACTTCAAGGGCACCCACGTGCTGCTCGAAGCGGCCCGGAAGCATAATCACAGTCGCTATCTGCAGGTCTCAACGGACGAGGTTTATGGGCACGTTCCGACAGGAGCATCTAAGGAATCGGATTCGTTCCATCCCCGGAGTCCGTATGCCGCCAGTAAGGCCAGTGCCGAGCTGCTGGCGCTCTCCTATGTCACGACCTATGATCTGCCGGTTTTGATCACACGGGGCGGAAACACCATAGGCCCCTACCAGTATCCTGAGAAAGTAGTACCGGTCTTCGTGACCAATGCCATGGAAGACAGGTCATTACCCGTCTATGGCGACGGAAATGCCGTGCGCGGTTACATGTACGTGGAGGACCACTGCGCCGGAATCGACCTTGTATTGCACGACGGCCTGATCGGTGAGGCCTACAATATCGGTACGGATATAGAGATCAACGGTCTCACGTTGGTGGACCGGGTATTATCCGTGCTGGAAAAACCGGAAAGTCTGCGGCAATTCGTAACCGATCGACCGGGCCATGATCTTCGCTATTCGCTGGACTGTACGAAGATAGGGGCCCTCGGATGGCAGCCGCGATTTTCATTTGACGAAATGATGGACCTAACTGTCCGCTGGTACCAGGAGAACGAATTCTGGTGGCGGGCCATCAAGGAAGAGGATTCCTACAAGTCCTACTACAAGAAGCAATATGAAGAAAGGTCTGCTCAGTAAAATGTAGCAGTAGCTGGAATCGCTGTCGTTCGTGGTGTTCTGATCTCGACGTGGCGTCTGACAGGATTCCCATACAATACACTATTGGAGGTTAAGACGTGACGCTCCTCTCTGTGGTCGAGTCGCTCGTCTTAGCCGGTTGGATGTGCATAGTGCTCTATGGTCTATTTCTCTGTATCGCAAACTGGGTCAAAAGGCGTCAAGAAGCGCCTTTAATTCAACCCCGTCACGTCTTCGCAGTGGTAATCCCTACGACAAATGCGGAACGTTTGATCGGGCGTGCCCTGGATCGTTTGACAAAGACGATCCTGTATCCCAGCGGCATGTTTGATCTGATCGTTGTACCCGTGAATTGCACGGATCGTACCACAGCGATTGCCCGAGAGAAGGGCGCGACGGTGTATGGACCCGGCAAGCGGAGGTGGCGTGATCGCAATGACGCGATTCAGTCGGCACTCGAACGTCTGGCATCAAAGAAGCGATATGATGCTTATCTGATGCTCGATACGAGAGCAGATGTATCGCCAGAAATCCTGGCGGTACTCAGTGATAGATTGTCCAAAGGCGCAAAAATCATCCAGACTGGCTATCGTTTTGCGGGCTCGTCTAAATCCTGGAAAGCCGCAGCTGCCTCAGTGCTGCATGCCCTTTCGCCGACTCCATTCACGCCCTGGTCCAGCATTTTGAAATGGGCAACTGGCATTCGGCGCTTGGGCTTTTGTCTATCGAAAGAAGTAGTGGAGAGATTTGGTGTACGGTCGCCGTCCATAACGGATGGCCACGCTTACACCACCAAACTTTTGCACGATGATGTTGCAGTCGTGTATGCCGCCGAAGCGGTGGTCTACGATCATGGGTATGCGACGCCTCCAATTCGTTCGTTTCGGCGACAGATTGAGATTCGTCTCAGGATGCTCCGTAACGATGCGCTCCGGCTCATCAAAGAGGGGCGAGAATGGGACAGCATCGCTCAGATATCTGGCGGGATAAATCTGTTGATGCCATCACTGACGGTTCTGTTAGGGGGAGCTTTCTTCTTTCTCTGCCTTTCCGCTATGCTACACGGAGCTACGCTGAACCCTTTGGAGGCCGATTCATTTCTGCTGCTGGGCTGGGAGATCCTGATTGCCGGGATCTTGGTTATGGTACTCGGTCGCATGGCCCTCATCGGATCTCCATTTCTGGCATATGTAGGTTTGCCAGCCATGCCTTTCTATGTACTCTGGCGTTCCTTCAAATCGTGGCGATGGGAGAGATCGCGTCGCTCATCAAAAGCTGTTCCCGCGCGTGCCCAATCGGCGCAACATTCCGAGAAGGGGACTTCCTCCAGGCGCCGTCCTCCGCACCGACGTCGTGTGAAGCAACAGTCATCAAACTGATGATGTTGCACGCGAATGCGCCTGCTCGGGAATACGGCTGATTAAAGGAGCCTGGAAACTGATTGCGTTCTATCAGGCAGTACTGCTTGGTTTGATCCAGGGAATTACCGAATTTCTTCCGGTTAGCAGCTCAGGCCATCTCGTGGTCGCGCAGCACCTCTTTGGGCTTACAGAACCCCAGTTGCTTCTGGATGTCATGCTTCATCTGGGGACGCTCCTGGCGGTGATTGTAGTGTTTCGGAGTGACATCACAGGCATTGTAAAGGGTATTCAGCACGGGTTGATGAGTACGACAACCTCCGACCGAACCGATGTGATGTACAGAAGGCTTTTCTGGCTGGTCGTTGTCGCCACACTACCGACGGTGGTAGTGGGGCTCCTCTTGAAGGATTTCGTTGATTCGCTATTCGGGTCCCCGATTCTGGTGGGCTGCGCTTTCCTGGCAACGGGTGGAGTTCTCTGGATATCACGATTTGCTAAGCACAATGACAAGGATGTGGACCGAGTCAGTGTGCTCGCGGCGCTATTGATAGGAATCAGTCAGGCGCTGGCAATCACTCCGGGGATCTCACGGTCGGGAACTACCATTTCAGTGGCGCTGCTTCTCGGGATGGATCGGGGTCTCGCAGGCCGCTTTTCATTTCTCATGGCCATTCCGGCCATTGCAGGGGCCGCGGTACTTCAATTGCGCGATGCGACGGACTTTCCCCCGGAAGTATGGCCCACCGTGGCCATCGGAACGCTCGTGGCGGCTGTGAGCGGCTACGTTGCGCTTCGGATTCTGATGCGCATCGTTACGCGAGGCAATTTCTCCGGCTTTGCTTATTACTGTTGGGGAATCGGCATATTGACGCTGTCATTTGTCGCTGATTGGTAATTTAAGGTTGCGGTTGGCCACAGGTACCGTGAATCATTAATCTGTATCAGAATAGGATCACGTTTTTATGAATATTGTGATTATGGCGGGTGGCCGCGGCACTCGATTCTGGCCTCAGAGCCGTATTCGTACGCCCAAGCAGTTCTTGAATATTGTTGGAGAGGGATCGATGCTTCGCCAGACCTTCGAAAGAGTACTCCCACTGGCCGATCCATCGTCCATTTGGGTGGTCACCAACGAAGAGTACGGGCACGAAGTGGTGCGGCAGATCCCCGAAATCCCCTCGGAAAATGTAATCACTGAGCCGTTTGTCCGTAGCACTGCACCGTGCATTGGTCTCGCCGCGCTGAATATTCAGCACCGAAGTGCGGATCCGGTGATGGTCGTGTTGCCGGCCGACCACTACATCCCCGATGATGGGGCTTTTCATAATGCACTCACAGTCGGCGCCAATGTGGCCGTTGCGGAGCAGGCACTCGTAACTATAGGAATCCAGCCTACGGCCCCTGAGACTGGATACGGATACATCGAAGTCGGTGATGAAGTCAATCCTGGTATCCACCGGGTTGATGGATTTCGAGAGAAGCCCGATCGTGCCACGGCCGAGACGTTTCTTTCAGGTGGCCGCCATCTCTGGAATAGTGGTATGTTCATATGGACGGTTGATACTATACTCAACAATATGTTGCGACATTGCCCCGATCTCCACACCAGGTTAACCTCGCTTATTCCATCACTCGGCGCAGAGAATCAGGAGCGGGAGGTCTTGCGCGTCTACGAGAATCTGCCTACTATTTCCATAGATTACGCGGTGATGGAACAAGCCGAGCACGTTTTCGTGGTCAGAGGCGAATTCGGTTGGAGCGATGTGGGAAGTTGGTCCGCGGTCCAGCAATTCTGGTACACTGACGAGAAGGGCAATGCCTTTCGGGGCCGAGTGATTGACGTTGACTCATCCGGGTCAATAGTCGACGCAGGCGACGATCTGATTGCGCTAATCGGTGTTGAGGATCTGATCGTCATCAACACGGGAGATGCTGTGCTGGTCTGTCGAAAAGACCGCGATCAGGATATCAAACAGGTAATTGAGGCGCTTGGTAACAGAAATCTGAAGGAATACCTGTAACCACTGATATCAAATGTGGATTCGCAATTAATCGAGTGTAATGAAGATACAGAAGGCACAAGTAGCCTCAATTTCTCAAACCTTGGTTGTGATGCTGGTCGTGAGGCTGTCTGGGAGACAATATGGATTTAGATATCAGCCGCCTGCTTGAAGGGTGGGACTACAAAGGTCCGCATGAAATCGTAGTTCGGAAATTTACGGGCGAAGACGGTAAAGAAAAAGTTCAAATGCGTCTTGACCTTGGGCTGTTTCAGATGGAATGGTCCGAACGGCCCGATGGCAAGAGGCCGTACGGTGAAGCATCTCTTCTGGACCATTTTCAGTCCGTGCGACAGGAGCAGGAAGAGAAATACGGCCCGGAGGCCCAATTTTCGCTCACCCATGAGGACTGTGAAAAGCTGCAGAGCGAATCCATTCAATACTATCATAGAAGGATTAGTTTCTTCGAGTTAGAGGCCTATGAAGAGGCGGCATGCGATGCCGAACACAATCTCGAGATCATGGATCTGATCCGGACGTATGCCATGGATGAAAGCGATAAACTGGCATTCGAACAGTTTCGGCCCTTTGTGATCATGCATAGGACTAGAGCTAACGGCTTGCTGAGTGCTGAGCGAAAGGACCTTAATGAAGCGCTCCGATATATCCAGGAGGGCATTGAGGAAATTGAAGATTTCTACAAGAACTACGACAGAGACGACCTTGTCGAAGAAAGCCAGGAACTGAAATTACTGAAGGAATGGGCGGAGCAGATAGAGAGCGAACGCCCCCGTTCTCCCGCGGAACAGCTGCAGGAAGAACTGGATGAAGCGGTGGAAAACGAGGAGTTTGAACGCGCTGCCCAGTTGCGCGACGAACTGAAAAAGTACGATGAGCTGTGATCAATCGTCTCCGGTCCCTCGATTCCCAACTGCTTTTCTTCATTGCCGGTACTGTCTTCTATGGCATCTCCACGGGACTATCGGAGACCAGCTTTAACAACTACTTGAGTGACACCTATCAGATGGGCGCTGACGAACGCGGCCGTCTGGAATTTCCCCGCGAATTACCCGGGTTCCTGGTAGCAGTGATGGCCGGCGCCCTCTTTCTTTTCTCCGAACTGCACATAGCAATTCTCTCCATGATTCTGATGGCTATTGGCTTGGCCGGTATCGGTCTGTACGGTCAGGATTATTCGATCATGATGGGAGCCATGGTGGTATGGAGCATCGGGATGCATCTGGCCATGCCGGTGATTCGGGCCATCAGTTTGAATCTTGCCCAGGAAGGCCGTGGTGGGACCATGCTCGGACGCCTCGGCGGCATTCGAACTGGGGCTGCGATCATAGGTGGCGGTCTCGTATGGCTGGGATTGGGAGAAACTGAGTGGGAATACTTGCCCATTTTCATCGGGGCTGCCTTGGCCTGTTTATTATGCGCCGGCGCTATGATGCTAATGCGGCCTATAGCGGGGCACGAAGGAAAGCGTCCCAAATTCGTCTTTCGAAAGAAATACTGGCTGTTCTATTTACTCAACATCCTATTTGGCGCTCGGAAGCAAGTTTTCATAACCTTCGGGCCGTGGGTTTTGGTTAAGGTGTTTTGCGAGCCGGTTTCCACCATTGCTGAGCTTACCGTGGTTGCCTCCGCCCTTGGCATGTTTCTCTCTCCACAAATCGGATATCTCATCGATCGATTGGGAGAACGGGCGCTATTGATGATCGACGCCCTCCTTCTCATGGCGGTCTGTTTGGGCTACGGTTATGCGGAGTATTTGCCGTTGTCCTATGCTATCGGCATCATATATGT
>JABIQT010000340.1 GCA_018667995.1 Candidatus Latescibacterota bacterium | reverse complement strand
GATCGATAGCCACACCCGGTCCTGAGACGGCCCGATACGGCGGAAACACCACATGCCTTGAGGTAATACTCGATGATGGTAGTTGCCTTATTTTCGATGCCGGCACAGGCATTCGAAAACTGGGCGGCGAATTGCTTTCTCGAGGTGCGCCCGTCGATGTATCTCTCTTTCTTACCCACGCCCACTGGGACCACATACAAGGATTTCCTTTCTTCACCCCTGCTTACATTCCTGGTAACCAGCTTCAGATATACGGATATTATCAGGGAGAGAAGCATATAGAAGACATTCTCATCAGCCAGATGGAGAGCATCCATTTTCCTGTAAATTTCAACGCCATGCAAGCTGATATCAACTTTCACAATGTGACGGAGAGATCCTGCGATATCAACGGCGCAACTATATCCTGTGCGGACATTAACCACCCCGGAGGCGGGGTAGGGTATCGGATCGAAGCGGATGGAGCTGTCCTGGTTTTTATCCCCGATAACGATCTCACGCCCTCGGATGACGAGGAGATCTTTCAGCGAATGGTCTCATTCTGCAAGGAGGCAGACCTACTCTTTCATGATTCACAATTTACCCCAGAGCAGTATGACCGGTTTCCCACTTGGGGCCATTCCAACTACCAACGTTCCGTAAAACTGGCGATGATTGCAGATGTGCCGCGGCTTGGCCTGTTTCATCACGATCCAGGACACGATGATAATCTCATAGATGCCATGGTCTTCCAAGCGCGTCATATAGTCGAGCAGGAAGGTGCGTCCGTGGAGTGCTTTGGCGCTCGGGAAAACCAGCCACTATCCCTCTGATTATCCCTGTACGTCTCTCCCATTGATATTGAACCAATCACACCTTGCAAGCCAGGACTCGGCCCAGACCATGCGGGCAGACGAATTGGTGCTAGCTGCTATCCGTGAAAAAACTGCGCGTGCAGTGGTATAAGCGCCAGTGTGGAAATAGCTGTGAGCTAGCAACCGTGCGATCTCACCATCGAGCACCAGGTTTGCCGTGCTCAAGCTATCCGCGGTCTGCAGATAAGGCAGCGCCATCTCGTAATCCTGTCCGTTGTAGAGACGGCGCGCCATGAGGTAATGTGCTATGGCAAAATCAGGCGTTCGCTGAATTGCTTGCATGAGTAGAATATCCTTGGTGGCCTCGCTCTGATCTGATGTGAGATAGCCTATAATGTTATCTCTAACCTCAGGAAGATCCAATGCTGCGATCTTGATCATAGCCTCCCGTTCCATAGCATCATTCCCGCGGCGGTCCAGTGCCTGCAGGTATCGCGATCGGGCTTCCGATAACTCGCCCCGCAACCACGATATATCGCCTTGCTTAAGCAGGGCTGATGCCAGGATTCTGACGGTCCGCCTCTCATCGGAAATGATTGTATCGGCTACCGCTGCTGAACGATTGTACTGAGTGTCGCGATATAGCCCCAACATCAATCCCCTCAGCGCAGAGGGATTTTCGGGCTCCAAATCCAGGACCTGTTCGTAGTACCGGATCGACTGGCCGTATCGGCCCTGCCTATAGTGGACTGAAGCTTCATCCATCAACGCGGCAACCTCGTGCGGGCAGTGCCTACGAAATATGCTGGGACGGTGAAACCTCTGTCTTGCCGCATTTAGTTCAGACTCGGTCAGTGAAATGGCATCAATGAAAGACTCCCATTCTGCTATCATCTCTGATAGTGGTCTGCCAAAGGCCCCTTCCAGGTCGCCATCCGGAAAAGCCTGCTTGAATCCGGAAATGCCATAGGATGAGATGACGAATCTGACGAATGAGCCCGTTAGCGTGTAGCTACGCGAAGGTGCCTCGGACCAGAATCCAACGGTACCCAGGATTCGACTAAGTGGCGGCGCCAGGTTGAGCTGCCGCATAGCCTTGCTCCACTGATGGAGGGTCATGGTGTCTACTCGCCAGTCCGCGGCAGAGGCCAGTCCTTCATGATACCCCATCATATAGCTGCCGCCGTAGAGACGGTTCCCGAAATCGGACGACAGCACATGCGCCAGCTCATGCTTCATCACCGGGTGTGGAAACCCCGCATCGTTCAAATGCATTTCGTCTGAACCAGGACGTTCGATGGACGTGAACCGTGCACCCATAAGCCGCTTCTTCTGATCCGGGGTCGCGTAGATGAATGACGTGATTCGAAAGTCCGCGGTTACTTCCAGATAGTTTCTCAATTGGTCATACTGAAATTCGTGGTCCAGAGCGATCAGATCAATTCTTTTACCAGTGTCCGAGTTCAGGTCGTAGTAAATATCAAAATGCTCCGTTCGTTTGAAGCCTCCCAATACGGTTTGAATATGCTCCCGGTCAATCACAATTCCTAGTTGAGCACGATATACCGAGGTCGTCAGAAGAGCGATCAGACCAGCCAGAAATCCTAGCCTGGTAAGACTGAGCCCAAGTTCCCGGGGCCAGTCCATTGGGCGGAGCAGGCGCCGCGGCTCCAATCGCCACGACGAAGGATTTACCGTAAGCACAATTCCCATTATCAGAACGACGACTTCAAGAAGTACAAGACTACGTGCGATGATGAGTGTTGAGGTCAGTCGTATAACCTCATCGTAGATAGGTCCCGGAAAATAACCCACCAGGTCGTTGTACGCGAAAACCGGTGGTTCGGTTAAAAGCCTGTAAACGCTAGTGGCAATCACTATGAGCGCATAGCCTATGTACATTAACCAGGCATAGCGCCCCCTGGCCGTAGTTAGGCCGCATAGGGCGCCTACAGCCGTGGCAAGAAGTGATGTGATTACTGGAATCAGTAGATAGAATGAGGTGGCTTCTTCGAAATTGCACAAGCCAGTGATGAGCCCTTTTGCGGACATTATCAGAAATGGGGGAATCAACAGAAACAGATTTAGAACCAACATGCAGAAGAGCTCAGCCCCAATTGAAGTCTCAGATGATCCGACTCCGATAGCCTCCGAGCGCCGACGGGAGAAGTGCAGTGAAGAGGTCACGCCCGCAGCAAAGGCCACTAAAACACCCATAAGGAACGCGAACTCGTACCCCAATACTCCTACCAACGGGAGAGCGGTCATTGTGGTCGCTGCAATGGTCAGACAGATCAGTGCGAAGAGGTAACTTCGGCGACGTCCGGCATCAATCAGGGCGGTAAATAATGTACGAGGCATTATGGTCCATTGTGTGAATAAGGTCAGGTTTTGGCACCTTCAGAAAATAAACCCGTCCGACGAGGCGTACCAGTTGTTTTCCTGAGCGTGTCTTTAGAGTATTGACAATCGCCTGCCCTTCTTATATACTTTTCATGATTCAAACAGGACATATTGAGTAAAACGCGACTGATGCAAAAATGGGCTTGATTTACAGGAGATTAATATGAAACCGTCTGTGACCTCACAGAACCGGTCTTATTTGACTTTAGTAGTTCTCTGTGCAGTTATTATGAGTTTGACATCATGCTTTCTGTTCCATGAGGGGACCGACACCGGCGGCTTTGGCAGCTCTGATGGTTCTCCTTTGGGCGACATTACTACGTTTGAGATCGCTTCGACGCTTCGCGAGGCAGGTCGATATGATGAAGCTCTCTTGGTATACCTGGAGGCCATTCAATCGGATCCCAGCAGCGAGGTCGCCTCCCATGCCATGAACGAGATCGGTGGAATTTACATACAGACGCAGGAATATGAGAAATCTCTCGAGCAGTTCGAATCTCTATTGGCGAAGTTTCCGGCCTATGACGATGCGGAGTCGGTACAGAAGAAGATTGAGTTCGTGGAGAAGGCCATCAGCGTCGAGCAGGACCGACGCAAAGTGGCAAACGAAGGCACCAGAATGAAGTGATTTCTGGAGCCATGCTTGACCTGTGAGATATCGTAACGAGTTTTAGTTCAACGCGTCCGGCTAATCGCTGCGGCGCGTTTCTTATATTACCAAATGACTACTACTTCCGACGCCATATCCGGTGCCTGGCAGTCGCTCAGGAATCAGAGGCTACACCTCTCCTATGTGACGGCTGAGGCACTTTCGGATGCCTGCGAAAAACTATCAGATTTGGCGCCGGCAATGACGCTTGATCACATAGGCGACTCGCGGGAAGGAAGACCGATCTGTGCCTTCACGATGGGCGACGGCCCTATCGGCATCTCGGTAAAGGGAAACGCCCATGCTGACGAGCCAGCTGGCGTTGTGACAGCCCTTCTTTTGGTTCGCCTTTTGAATGAAGTTCCCGCTTGGCAGAAACTGAAAGACCGTTTTCGTTTTCACATTATACCCTCGGCCAACCCGGATGGCTTATCTCGCAATCGCGACTGGGTAGCTCTCCCCTTTGACTTCCGTATATACTTCCTCAACGTCTACCGAGATCTCCCAAGGGACGATGTGGAATTCGGCTATGCCGAATATCCAGATTCGTCGGTTCTTCATATTCGCCCTGAGAACGTTGCTTGTGCCCGTTTCTTTGACGATGCCGCTCCAATCGGCGCCCATTTGAGTCTCCATAGCATTGTGTTTACTGGAGGGGCATGGTTTCTCGTGGCTGCTGAGCCTGATATTGAAGCTCACGAGTCATCATTGTCGTTAATCTGCCGTGCTTGTGAGGAAGAAGGGATCCCGTTACACGACGAAGATAGGGGAGGCCAGAAGGGGTTCTTCCGAATCCGAAAGGGATTTCATTCGACGCCGACAGTAGAGGGCATGCGGGCGTTCTTTCAGCAGTCTGGGAACGGCGAGCTGGTCACGGATTTCCGGATAAACTCAATGCAGTATGTGATGAAGAACTGCAATACCCAATTTGCGGCTGTCAGCGAGCTGCCCTATGCTTATGATAAGTCTCTGGCCAATATGGCCGCTACGGAGATGCCCAGGGACGACCTGGAGATACGCCGTGGCGACGAACTTACGGACGTTCTGAATGCCCTGTCGGAGATAATTCATGGATACTACCAGACCGAGATGACACCTGATGGGCAATTCTGGCTCGAATACTATCAGTCCTATCTATCTTACAGAAGAGCTGGGCTTAAGGCTCTGACAAGTGACCTGGACCGGTACTCTGGAAAAATGGCCGCACTGCGTGACCTCTTCGACGTGAATCTTGCTACGCTAAGACATAGGGTATTCAACGCCGCCGCGGCGTACAGACTGAGTTGTGAAACCCAATCCCCTGCTGATGAGGCAAGAAGTCGGATGCTGCTGGGGAATTTCGATGCACGATTTGAAGATATGAACCGGCGGTTTGATTTTCAGCATGTATCTCTCGAAACGCAGGTCCGTCTGCAGCTATCGGCAGTACTGGCTGGGTTGAATGCCGCCGCGGCGCAGGAAAGTCGCTATTAACATAGGGAGGCATTGGCATGGTAACCCCGGATCTTGATTTGGACTACAGGCCCAAATTAGGGGCCAGACAGGATTTTGGTATTGGAATCGTGGGCGCTGGTGCCATCGTAAACGCGGCACATCTTCCAGCGTACCGCAAGGCGGGATTCAAGATTGCCGGAATCATGGACGTGAACACAGAAATTGCCCGACAAACTGCCACGAAGTTTGAGATCTCTACCGTATATCCGGATCTGACAGCAATGTTAGACGATCCGCATGTCGATATTATCGACATTGCTGTTCCCCCATGGCACCAGCGCAAACTGGTCGAAGAGATCACTGCATCGGGCAAGGACGTGCTTTGTCAGAAACCGCTTTCAAATGATTTTGGTGAAGCGGTAGGCATTGTTGATTCTGCCGAGAGGGCTAATATCACGCTGGCTGTGAACCAGCAGATGCGCTGGGATCAAGCCATTCGTGCCTCACGTACGCTGATTGAACGGGGATGGATTGGCGAACCTGTGGCTGCTACGATTGACATCAGCATTCTGACAGACTGGAGCGCTTGGCCATGGCTTCTTGAGGTGGAAGGCTTGGATCTGATGTATCACAGCATTCATTACTTCGACAGCCTTCGCTCCCTCTTCGGAGAACCGTGTAGCGTCTCTTCTTCGGGTTTCAGATACCCGGAACAGGCACCGAGGGGGGAAACGCGGACCGTAACGGTATGCGATTTTTCAGATACATTCGGTGCCGTCGTTTCCGTCAATCACAACAATTGGACGGAAGATCGCCATGCAACACTTCGGATTGATGGAACCGAAGGATATATTAGCGGCACATTCGGATTACTGTATAACTATCCATATGGACGTCCGGATACGTTGGAGTTCCATTCAACAACGAACATGTCACACCTCTCGTTCAAGCACCGTTTTGAAGAGATGTGGGCACCGGACTCTTTTATTGGGCCTATGGGTGAATTGATGAAGGCGATTGAGGAAGAGCGACCGCCGGAAACTCATGGTAGAGACAATCTGAAGACGTTGCAGCTTGTACACGCCGGCTATCGATCCATGGCTGAGGGACGTTCCGTAAAGCCGGCTGAAATAACAGATTAGGAGTCTGAATGTCCT
>JABIQT010000439.1 GCA_018667995.1 Candidatus Latescibacterota bacterium | reverse complement strand
TAGGCTCAGCCTGGACCTGCTCCGGCTCAACAGCCTCAATAGGCTCAGCCTGGACCTGCTCCGGCTCAACCTGCTCCTCAGGACTCGGAGTGATGGGTATAGGAGGACGACTCTCGCCCGTTCCCGCCGCAGGTTCGATCACGAAACTGGGTATATTCTCAAGGTTGATTTCAGGCTTTGATGGTTCTGGGGCAGTTGCCGGTGATGTGTCGGATGTCGTACTCGCGTCAGATTCTGGTGGCTCTACTTCTGATGCGGCCGGGGTTGGTGTTTTTGGCGGATCCGTCGATATAGTGGCGGTGGCAGGTAGGCGCCCAGGTGGCTCATCTAACTTAGTCTGATCCACGACGGCGTCAGGGGCGTTGGAAATGATGACTGGGCCCTTAACTTGATCTCCCCACTTACGTGGTATCTCTCTGGGTTCTTTCGCATTTGTAAAGCGTTGCTGTATATACGCATGGAGATCATCGGCGGAAACTTCGCTTACCCCAGGGCGCGCTGCGGATCCATCTATCAGTCCCTCTACAATATATTGCGTGAATACCGAGGGGCCCGTATCTCCCAGCAAGGTGTCATTTTCCCAAACATAGTAGATCGTATCACTGGCGGTAAGAACAGCTCTGCCATCTCCGCGGGCGTCAAACGCCGTCTGAGCATCGACCTGAGTGCCGATCTTCTCATGGGGGACCACGTCATCGAACATACCGCAGTACCAGCAATCCAGAATGACGATCTTTCGCTTCGACTTGCATTTCTCTATTTCGCTGCGTATGAATGAGGCGCTTACCGATGAAGAGCGAAAACGGTGCATCTTAGTGTTTCTAGTGGCATAAAACACATCGCCAAAATCGTCCTGGATTCCGTAGCCCGCGTAGTACAGAAGTAGGACGTCATCCTCCTGTTTTCGGCGAAAAAGTCCTTCGATTTCCTCCTGAACAGCGGCACACGACCTGTTAAAGCAAGTTGTAACGTCGAATCCGCCGAGTTTGCGGTCTCCCAGCACTTCGGCCAACAACTTGGCATCACGGGCAGGAGAAACCAACTGAGCCAACTTTGGCGCATTGAATTCGTTATTAGCAATGACAAGGGCATTTCGTTTCATGTCAGACTTCCAAAGGACGATCGCATCAAAGATACGAGGCCGTTACGTTATGATTTAATTTAGAATTCATGGACTTCGTTCGATTACCGGTCAACGTGGTAACCGCCTAATTTACATAACATTAGTACGGGACGGTCGTAAAATCAATGAAAATATCCACAGAGGTGGAAGCGAAGCTGCGAAGATTTGCCGATATTGGGCCGCCGTGGCCAACATGTTCTACGCTTGAATCACCAACGCGAACAGAGCAGCACGGCATAGTTCTCACATGCTCTTTTGTAGAGCGCCTGACCCAGGTTTGTAGATCAGCTATCACGAATTCACTTAACTAACCGCTTTTTTGCGGCCGTAATCGTGTTTTGCAGTAACATGGCTACTGTCATGGGCCCTACCCCACCGATGCGTGGCGTCACCCATCCGGCCACTTCTGAGACTGAGTCCTCCACATCGCTATGGAGTTTCTTACCCACTCTTGTTAGTCCAGCACCGACAACAGCTGCACCCGGTTTTACCATATCTGCGGAGATTAGTCCGGGTGATCCTGCTGCGGCTACCAGAATGTCTGCCTGCCTTGTGTAGTATCCCATTTGCTCGACCCCAGTGTGAATCACAGTGACCGCAGCATTGCAGTTTGGACGCTTTAGAGACAACAGAAGCGCTAATGGACGACCGATGGTCAAGCCGCGACCAACGATGACGACATGCTTGCCTTCAATTGAAACACCATAGTGGATGAGCAGTTCCACGATACCCGCAGGTGTGCACGGCAGGGGCCCCGGTGCGCCCATAACAAGACGCCCCAGATTCACGGGGTGCAGACCATCCGCGTCTTTCTCGGGATCAACTGCCATGAGGGCGGATTCCTCATTGAGGCCTGGCGTAAGGGGAAGTTGTACGATGTATGCATCGACCTCAGGGTTCATGTTTATATCGCGAAGTGTGGCCTCGAGGTCGCTTTGAGATACATCCTTGGGCAATTGGGCGTGAATCGATGCCATGCCTACATCCTCACACGCCTTGTGTTTCATCGCGATATACGTGGCGCTTGCAGGATCGTCACCTACAAGTACGGTACCTAGCCCTGGAACAATGCCCTGGCGTTTCAGTGCATTCGTCTCATCCTTCATCGTTTCCTGCAATTGATCTGCCAGATTGCGGCCGCTCATTATCACGGGGATGTTCTGTTTGTCCATGGTCAACGACCTCCAAGGGATCCGTTCGGATCATATAGAATCAAGGGGATTTCTACTTCCGATGCTGTGAGTCCACCGTGGTGTCCGCGAAATTTCATTTCAAATCGGCCCTTCTCGTGCCACCACACAGTTTGATTGGCGAATGGGAGAATGACTAGGTCGCCGACGCGTGATAGGAAGGATTCATCCAGAGTTTTCGTCCCAATTAGGCCTCCGGCAATTAAGTCGGTTGTGGGATGAACCTCGGCAATAGGACCCAATCTGTTTCGCAGAAATATCACAGCCTCGTCGAGCAGACCTTCCTTGATATATAGAAACATATCTCTCGGGGAGCCAGCCGGTACAAGTAACTGACCGTTTCTATTTGAACGGAGGTATTTCTCTATTCCGCTAAATTGAGGGTCTCTGTTGAGGTAGATCGTCGTCTCGCGAT
>JABIQT010001154.1 GCA_018667995.1 Candidatus Latescibacterota bacterium | reverse complement strand
GAAGCAAGCTTACCGCCTCCTACCATCCAGAGATGATTTAATTCCATCGATTCCGCTTCTTCGACCACATCATCTGGTGACCTAGCTACTCTGAGATTTGCGCCTTCTAAAGATTCCAGTCCACGGCTGGTGCAAACCCATGTTGGTCTATCACTATACGGCCATGATCCGTAGGAAAATACAAAGTCGTAAGTGCTCCGTCCCATGACAAGGCCGTCAATACCTGCAAAAAACTCGTCATAGCCTGTATCCGCCATATCAATTGCCAATTCGTCAAGCCATGACACGTCGCCATTTTCTCTTGCAATAAAACCATCTATACTCGATGCGGCATAGTATGTAATTCTCATATTTCCTTTCATAATGCGAGTCCTATCGGTTCAAATCGCCGGCGTGGTCACGAGTAGAGTTCGCCTGTTTGTCTTTTTTTCCCTATACGGCAACATGCCAGGCTTTCCAATGATTATCGAGGTAGAGAACGTCCAGTTCACGCCAGGTGCTCTGAATATACTTGGCCATTGATTCCATGCCCCACATTTCCGTGGTTCCATGCTCTAGCGTGATTACACCGACACCTTGTTCTGCAAGTCGGTCCCGTAGGCTCCAATATGGTGCGCCGTCGAAACACATGATAAGGACATCGCTGCCCAGGTCGATCATATCCTCTTGAGGACCACCACACCCTACCCCAATTGAGGGATGACTGACGGCCATCTCAGGATCTCCGATTACTTGAACAGCATCTTGTCCTAACGGAGCAATTCTTTCAGCTATGTACTTTGAAAACGAGGCAAGTGTCTGCTCCGGTATTTCATACATTCCGTGCCAACGCGTTTCATCCTCTGCAATGAATTTATCAAGACCAAGCCCCTTGGCGAGCGAGTCCCGAATGCCAAGTACGGGCCAATTGTCCCAGGTATCATGTAAGCGTGCGACAACGAGTTCTGATGCTTCAAGCAACTGCGTCTTCTCTAATCCTGGCCCTTTCTCTCTCCAGCCACCGGGTCTGTCAAAATGATCCCACCAAGTAGGCTCATGCGTTATTAGAAGATCGCATTGTCCGTCAATCGCGGATTGAATGGTCTGAATAGAAGGATACCAGCAGACTGCGACTTTCCGAATGTCTTTCTCTGCGTCGCCAAACTTTACGGTATCCACCGTTCTCTCAGGGTTTACCCATGGGCTTTTGCCAATCATGTGCTCCAAGATATTGTTGGTATTCATGGAATCCCTCTTTGTTTAAAGACCAAACGGACATGTATAGGGGACAGGTGAAGCGTAACCCTTCACTATCTGCCCCTATCCGACCACAGGACAGGAATCCTATTTCAGTCGGTATTCTTAAGAAAATACGATTTGATAAGATTATCTTCTTTTCGCGTCCAGGACGAATAGCCCTTGGATTTCAGAATCTCTATCCCGGGAGCCGGAACAAATGTAGTAATAAGCTCTATAATCTCGCCTCGCTTCACGTGCTTGGCATCTCCCAGGATGGTAACCAGCGTCATCTGATTCTCTTTACCGGTATTTTCTTCATCAATCGAGAGGGTGATGTTATCTCGTGAAAACCATGCCGGTTGCTCACCGAAGTAATCCTCGTCCGGGTAGGATTCCCGACTCAATGCCTGCCCCACAGCCTCTCTGAGTGTGTCTATCAACTCATTGAGCGGTACATTACCGACGGACGCAGCATGTTTGAGGGTGGCGACCTTGGCAACTGATTTTCTCAGAAACGGATTTCTTAGTTTTTTGAATGGAGGAGCAATTCCAATCAAGACCTCCTCCAACTCCGGATAGGCTTCCAATAGGGCATGAACAGTAACAGATGGCGTAATCTCTAGTTCCTTCTGGGACACTTCTCCATCCTTTCAAATGACATTTCCGGCCTATGGCAGGGCGTATAGACCGAGGCGAATCGATTGGCTCCAGCGTTCGAAATCGCGAACAGGCGAGCACCATCACCTTACCGCGGCGGCGAGAGGATGGTGCGCCCTGAATCAGGTTTGCTACGGTACTTGATGATCAGGTCGTTTTTCTGAAATCTCGGTTCTTGACGAGATACTCTATATCAGCTACCAACCGGAAATGTGACGCAATACTTGACGAGACCGACTCTCCTTTGTGTTTCTCTAATCCACAGTCCGCTCCGTTCTCACACATCCCTATATTCGCAGCTTCCATACTGGAATGCGCGACAAGGACCGGTCGCTGATCCGGTGGACAGTTGAGGTCTATCCACTCAATAATCTCATGACCGTAGCAGTCCGGGAGGAAGAAATCCAGGAACAGCACATCTGGATAGTCATGATTGTTGAGGTCTTCGCGTAGACCAGGCCAATCCTCGAATGTCTTGAGCTCACAGTTCGTTCTAATCTCACTGCCAAAGCCCTTGAGCCAGGAGTCTCGGTTCTCCAGTCTATCATCTATAAACCAAACTCGGCGCATGGCTCACCTCAGGGATAGATCACGTGAGAAAATCGCCAACCAGTTATCTCTTTGGCAGAGCCAACCCAGATAAGAAACTTGCTCTGGCGTCCGCCGTATCTCTGTTTCCGGCTGACTTAGAAGTGAATCAAACCGCTTATGGGAATGGGGCAATTGTTATCACCATATGTCCACAGACCATTCGGCTTGCGTGTACTCACCGATCAGAATGACACCACTGGCTATTGAAGGGCTAAGCATGATTCACTGATCATTGCCTTGGTAGATCATTTCGCCGCGCACCAGCACACGTTTTGGATCGGATACACCGGCAAAAGGGTCTACGCTATGATAACCAGCTGTCATACTGATG
>JABIQT010000383.1 GCA_018667995.1 Candidatus Latescibacterota bacterium | reverse complement strand
TCATGATCATATTGACGAATGATCCATTCTTTGCTCGCGATATTCCAGGCGGCCATGAGATCCAAAAGCCGACCCGTTAGATCTCCGGTTTCCGCCACTTTCGGCTCTGGATGCACTGGAGCGTGCCAAACCGCCTTTCGCGCGACCCTCGGTACGCCCTTGTGGAGAAAACTCATATCCAGATTCGCAACAGTCTCACGATCTGTGACGCGGGACTCTCCACGGTAGGTAACCGTCAGTCGATGGTCACCGGTAAACTCACCGATGACCGTCGCCTCAACGTCCTCACGCAAACACAGATCCAGCAATGCATCGATGTGTGAAGGTGGAACAGATAGGACCATACGTTCCTGCGATTCCGAAAGGAAAATCTCCCAGGGCTTCAATCCACCATACTTCAACGGCGCCTTCTCGAGATATACGACAGCCCCGGTATCTTCGCCCATCTCACCAATTGCGGATGAAAACCCCCCAGCACCACAGTCTGTTATACTCGAAAACAAAGACAGATCACGCGCCTGCAGGATTACATCTAGCACCTTCTTCTCTTCAATCGCATTCCCAATCTGAACAGCCTGTGAGGCACTCGACTCGGAAGTTTCATCTAACTCAATTGAGGAGAAGGTAGCCCCGTGAATACCGTCCCGTCCGGTTTTGCCACCAAGGGAAACAATGAGATCCCCGGGCGACACTTCCTTTTCACAGAACTCGGACGGTATGACACCAGCTGTCCCGCAATATACGAGCGGATTACCGAGGTATCGGTCGTCGAAACAGATCGCCCCGTTAACGGTTGGAATACCCATCCTATTGCCATAGTCGCGAACCCCCGAAACCACACCTTTGAGAATACGCTTGGGGTGAAGCACGCCAGATGGGAGATCTTCGTACGCGTAATCAGGTGGTGCAAAACAGAATATATCAGTATTGAGAATCGGTTTCGCGCCAAGGCCAGTACCCAGGGCATCGCGTAGAACCCCACCAATACCTGTATTCGCACCGCCGTAAGGATCCAGTGCCGAGGGATGATTATGTGTTTCCACCTTAAAGACAACGTTGTGCTGGTCATCAAAGCGGATAATACCCGCATTATCAACAAATACGGAGACACACCAGTCGTCCGGGCCTTTTTCCTTGCGAACATCCTCCGTGGCCCGGCGAATAGTTTGATTGAACAAGTTATCGATTAGCTCCGTGCCATCACTGGAAGTATATTCGATTACGCCGTTGAAGACCTTGTGCTTACAGTGCTCCGACCATGTCTGTGCCAGAGTCTCAATCTCCACGTCAGTGGGATTTCTACCGAGATCGACGAAATGCTCCCGTATCACGCGCATCTCATCAAGGTTCAATGCCAGCATGCCATCCCGACTTATGCGGGTCAGCTCCTCGTCAGACGCTCCTATCAGATCGACGATCTCTGTATGTTCATCGATTTGGCTTGCCATCACTTACCCCGGATAGAACGAATATTCTTCGATTATATCATTTGCCAGCAACCGCCTACAGATACGTTCGACGGACTGTTCGCTCAGGTGGCCGCCAAGGATGTATCCTCGGCCCGTGGCCGCAGCGGCTATACCTTTTATGCCTAAATCCTTGACCGCTTTCAACGCAGTCTCGCCAGTATTATCGGTGACCCCTGATCGAAACCACACTTCGACGCCCCACTGACCGTCCTCTAGTTCCACGGAACCGTTAACCGAGCAACGGTACGATTGTGTCACGGGATCGGCCAGCAACTCCGTGGCAATTCTTTTGGCTTCGGCCTCAGAAAGATCCCCTTTGAGCTCATACAATCGTAGGTACTGCACAGAATCTACCGTGCTGATTCCCAGATCGGAGATATCAACACGAATCCCATCGCCGACTGCGTCGACGACGTGCGGTTGATTGATTATTTCTATACGCCACGCCATTGCAATCTCTCAATAGTAAGAATAGATGCCTATATACAGGCTATACTAACCGAGATAGGGCCTATTTTGACCGGCACCAAAAGATCGCCAAAGATGCCAAAACTGGGGACTCAGACCGACTCGGGAATCAGAACTTATTCGTGCTCCTGGTTTTTGTCAACACGAAAGAAAAGGCTTGACGAAACTCCCACTTCTGAGTATCGTAGAGCGGTTGAATGCTAACCAAACTTGCGTGAGCGCCACGCTGGTTCTGCTGGCCTGAGCAGGCATTCTCCCCATCCATATGAGGCCACTCCATCCCGTGGCATCGTATAACTTTGATTGAAAATAGTCCAACATATGCATTATGACACGAAACCTCGCTAGCTAGTCGGCATTTTGAGATCCGACTGACGGCACTAACGGTTTCAGCGATTCACTTTTCTTTGCGCCGAATAGACGGATAACTGCCTCAGAGTAATTCCGCGAGGTGGCACGCCGTACGGTTGCGCCACGAGGAAGGGAGGTGACGGACCATCAGCACATCATACCAAGAATCCTACAGCTCACCGCGCTATGAACAGTCTCTCTACAGGTACCTTGCAGAGATGTCGAAATACCCCCTTATTACCGCGGAAGAAGAAATCTCGTTAGCACAACGTATCAAGCAGGGAGACGAGACCGCACTCGACAAACTTGTTAAATCCAATCTTCGATTTGTCGTCAGTGTTGCTCGACAGTATCAGAACTATGGTCTGCCACTGCTTGACATGATCAATGAAGGGAATATGGGTTTGATGCGGGCTGCCCGAAAGTTTGACGAAACCCGTGGTTACAAGTTCATCTCATATGCCGTATGGTGGATACGCCAAGCCATCATTCAAGCTATCGCGAATCAGTCCAGAACAGTCCGGGTACCGGTGAATCGTTCTGAAGAGCTGCGGCGTATCAAGCAAACGTCGAAACACCTGCAGCATGAGCTGGGCCGTAAGCCTGAAATCGATGAGATCGCGCAGGAAATGGACACCACCGTTGAGGAGATTAATGAAGCTCTGAGTTCCTTCAGTCATTGTATATCTCTCGACGTACCCTTCAATCACGATGACGATCGCAGTTTATTGGACCTCCTTCCCGATGATATGCAGGCCCCCCCCGATGAAAATACGATGCTCAATTTCCTCAAGTCAGACGTTGGAAATGTACTAGATACACTCCCTGAACGTGAAACGGAAGTGATTCGATTGTACTTTGGCGTCGGAACCGAACGTGCTCATACCCTCGAGGAAATAGGCGTTCGCTTTGGATTGACGAGAGAGCGCATTCGACAGATCAAAGAGCGTGCGCTGCAACGACTTCGCCATGCTTCAAGATCTGGAAAGCTCAGTCCATATCTGCGGGACGACGAGTAGGCCGTGCATCATGACCTTGAGCAATGTTTACGGGAAGAGAAAACTATGAACAATGATAATTCAGGAAACGAAGCACTCGTATTCATCGCTGGCCTCTCTATAGGAGCGCTGGTAGGATTTGCCTTTGGCATTCTGGCGGCCCCCAATAGTGGAGCTGTAACACGCCGCAAGATCGTACGAACTGCTGGCGAAGCAAAGGATCAGGTCTCCGAAGTCTTTGATGATATAGAGGAGTCCGGCAGAGATCTTCTTAGCGATGTGAAACGCGCAGCCCGATAGGCAGAGGCAGAAATTCTCTTTGATTTTCTTCTGACAGAAGAGAACGAGCTTGTCCGAGACCCCGGTAGAGGATGTAATTCGTCCTGCCGGGGTTTTCTCGTTTGTAGATGTCTGCTGTGAGAACTCACTTTTAGTGGGGCATAGAAACAGATATAAATCAGTTGCGTTTGTTGGATAGTTTCCTATGATAGATATTCGTTCATTAATGTATATGTACAATGTGACCTGACAGAATCGATAGAAACCCCTGCGGTGATCATTTTAGCTTCCGAACAATAAACTGAGGTGACGTGGCCTATGATCGGCAAATGGATCGCCAACATCTTTGGCACCAAACATGACCGCGATGTAAAGCAGATGGCCCCGTTGGTCGAGGAGATCAACGAGTGGGCAAAGAAATTTCAAGATCTAACCGACGAGCAGTGTGCCGAAAAAACGCGCGAGTTCCAGGTGCGTATCGAGGATGCACGCGAAGAAGTACGCAAGGAGATGGCTGACTCGGAAGACCCTGCGGAGACGAAGAAGGCCGTATACGAAGTAGAGCAAGACGCATTGGACGACATTCTCCCAGAGGCGTTTGGCCTGGTAAAAGATACTTGCAGACGGATGGTAGGTAAATCGTGGCCGGTTCGTGAGCACGAGAAGACCTGGATCGAAATTCCGTATGATGTCCAGCTAATGGGCGGCATCGTGCTTCATGAAGGCAAAATTGCGGAAATGGCCACCGGTGAAGGCAAGACGCTGGTTGCCATTCTGCCTCTATATCTCAACGCCCTCACCGGTCGAGGCGCACATCTGGTTACGGTCAACGAGTACCTGGCCAATCGAGACCGAGAATGGATGGGGCCAGTTTTTGAGTTTTTAGGTTTGACAGTCGACTGCCTTCAGCTGAATGAAATGGTACTGGAGAACAAACAGAAAGCCTATCAGGCCGACATAACCTACGGAACGACCCACGAATTTGGCTTTGACTATCTTCGAGACAATATGAAGGTACGGCTGGAAGACCGAGTCCAACGCGACTGGGCATTTGCCATTGTGGATGAGGTGGATTCAATCTTGATCGATGAAGCTAGAACACCGTTGATCATCTCAGGTGAAGTCAAAGAATCCAACAGCGAAAGATACTCCTTGTCGCTGCCCGATGTGCAGAAACTCGTGAAAGCGCAAACGCGCCTGGCTTCAAAGCTAATAGCGGAGGCGGAAGTACTTCTCGAAGATGAGGAGGGCGACGACTACGAGGCTGGGGTCAAGATGCTCAGAGCCCAGCGTGGATCACCAAAGAACAAGAAGCTCCTGAAATTACAACAGGAATCGGGCGTAAAGAAACTCATACAACAGGTAGAAGCCGATTATATACGTGATAAGCGTATGTCTGAACTCGATGATGAGTTGTACTTCACGGTAGAAGAGAAGAGCCGCCAGTCGGAGATTAACGAACAGGGCCGAGAACTCCTATCGCCCGGCGAACAGGAGATGTTTGTTATACCCGATCTTGGCGAAGAGATGCACTTGATTGAATCCGACGAGTCGTTGACCGTTGAGGAGATCAATGAGCGAAAGAGTGAGATGGAGACGTTATATGCTGAAAGGAGTGAAAAGATCCACAACATGCAGCAGCTCCTGCAGGCATTTTCAATCTTTGAGAAGGACGTGGACTATGTAGTTGAAGAGGGCAAGGTGGTGCTGGTAGACCAATTTACCGGACGCCTGATGTACGGTCGTCGGTACAGCGAGGGTCTGCACCAGGCGATCGAGGCCAAGGAAGGCGTAAAAATCGAGCAGGAAACCCGCACGGTCGCCACCATCACCATTCAGAATTACTTTCGGATGTATGACAAGTTGGCTGGGATGACGGGCACTGCCGAGACAGAGGCTGGCGAGTTCTTCTCTATCTACAAATTGGACGTGGTAGTCATACCGACCAATCAGGCCGTTCGGAGAATGGATTATGAAGACGTCATATTCCGGACCCGTAGCGAGAAGTACAATTCAGTGCTGGACGAGATTGCGGAGAAAAATAAGAATGGGCAGCCGATTTTGGTTGGTACCACATCCGTCGAATCTTCCGAGACCTTTAGCAGACTGCTGAAGCGACGAGGTATTCCTCACAATGTACTGAATGCAAAATACCATCAGCATGAAGCTGAAATCGTATCCAATGCGGGCGAACCCGGAGCGCTCACTATTGCGACCAACTTGGCTGGACGCGGAACCGATATCAAACTAGGCGACGGCGTAATCAAATGTGAGCAGTGCCATTTGCATAGCAAGGAACCCATGGATACGCCGACAGCAGACGGACTTACACTACAGGACTGCTATGACGACACCCCCTGCGGCCTTCACATCGTCGGTACCGAACGTCATGAATCTCGACGCATAGACCGGCAATTACGGGGTCGTTCGGGCCGCCAAGGAGATCCGGGATCGACGAGATTCTACCTCTCCCTTGAAGATGATCTCATGCGGCTCTTTGGGTCGGAACGAATCGCGTCAGTCATGGACCGACTAAAGATACCTGAGGGCGAAGTAATTGAGCACTCCATGGTTTCAAATTCCATTGGTCGCGCGCAGAAGCGTGTTGAGGGACAGAATTTTGATATTCGTAAGCACCTCCTGGAATATGATGATGTCATGAACCAGCAGCGTGAGGCCGTCTATGACAGACGCCTCAATGCGCTGGAAGGCAACGAGTTGCGTAGTGACATTCTGGAAATGATCCGCAACATTGTCGAACTGAAAGTGGCGACATACACGGATCCAAAAACATATCCAGAAGACTGGGATCTTCAGGGCCTCTACGATGATCTACTCCGGAATTTCGTCGTTGTATTCCGAAATACCGACGATGATCTCGCGAACCTTACAACGGACGCATTGACGGAGATGGTCCATGATACATTGATCGAGCATTACGAGCGCAAAGAGGCATCTCTTATTCCCTCACCTGATCTGATGCGCCAGCTGGAGCGATTTGCGACTCTGAGCGTGATTGATAATGCCTGGCAGGAGCACCTCTACGAAATCGACAGGATGAAAGAGGGTATCCACCTTCGGGCTTATGCTCAGAAGGATCCGCTGATCGAATACAAACGCGAAGCCTTTGCCATGTTCGAGGAGTTGTGGGATAGGCTAGACGAGGAGATTCTCAAGCTCATTTTCTCGGCAGAGCTGACAGCGGTCGAACCGCAGAAACGTCAGGAGCCAAGCAATCTGAGAATGATACATCAGGAGGCTGGAGGAATGGAGGCCGCTGCGGCCAGCCCCGGAGGGGAAGAACCGACGGGAGCGGCCGAGGAGGACGGGCAACCGAAGCAACAGCCCGTAAAAGTGGATAAAAAAGTCGGCCGGAATGATCCGTGTCCCTGTGGGAGCGGCAAGAAATACAAGAAATGCCATGGGGCCGGTACGGATTGATGTCCTGACCGATAGAGAATGCTATACCAATGAGAATAGGGAAGGACCGAATGGTCCTTCCCTATTCTCATTGGAGAGTTTTTAGCTTCCCTACCGGTACGCCTCGTATTCCCGACTACCCAAGGCATCCACCGCAATCTTCTGCTCCAGAATCTCGTTAGTTCCTTCGTAAATCTGAGTCACTCGAGAATCACACTCGTGACGTCCCACGCGGTACTCCAAAGAGTAGCCATTTCCGCCAAAAACCTGTACAGCCCTATGGGCCGCATCGAAGCAGGCATTGGTCGTGAAGTATTTGGCACGGGCAATCATCGCATCGGCTCGATTTCGGACTGTACGGTTTTCGGGATCCGCCTCCCACTTCATCTTGGCATATGCGGCACCGTAAACCAAGTGTCGGGCGGCCTCAAGATTTGTACTGATTTTGCCAATGTGACGCTGTATTAACTGGTGTTTGGCGATGGGCTTACCGTGCTGTACACGCTCCTTGGCATAGTTAACCGCTTCATCCAAACAGTCCTGCATGGTGCCTACGCAGCCGGCCGCGACACTAAGACGGCCGGCCATCAGTGCCGTGTATGCGATTGTGAGACCTTGTCCCTGCTCACCCAGAAGATTTTCCTTAGGTACAATGCAGTCATCAAAATAGATCATACCTGTGTCGGAAGTAATCAGGCCCATCTTGTGTTTGTGGGTCTCGGTACGATATCCCGGTGAATCAGCATCGACGATAAAACCGGAGATTCGACCAGACTCGGGATCCCTGGCATACGCAGTAATCACATCGGCAATAGTACCGTTCGAGATCCACTGCTTGCTACCATTCAACTTATAATATGACCCGCAATCTTCGAAGGTTGTCCGAAGGGATCCTGGATCGCTTCCGGCGGTCGGTTCGGTGAGACCGAAGGCCATGATCTTTTCACCCTTCGCCACGAGAGGAAGGTACTTCTTCTTCTGCGCCTCGTTTCCCCACTGCTGTAAAATAAGGGCACCAATGGAGAGATGGCCCGAGAAAAATGTACGAACAGAGCTTCCTTCCCGACCAATGCGTTCCAGCGCAAGTACATATGTCAGTAGATCGGCCCCCTCCCCGCCATATGCCTCATCGATCGGCAAGCCTGTAAGATGTGCTCGCTTAGCAAGGGGTACCAGTTGATCGTTGAAGCGACCCTCCAGAAAGCATTGATTCTCAATCGGCCGCAGATCCTCACAGAATTTATCAACGATCTCGAGGAGTGCTTCCTGCTCCTCCGAAATATCAAAGTTCATTATCGAAAGATTTACCATTTTCTGCCCTCTAAACTGAGTATCGTTTTCGGTATTTGATTGCCGATCAGCCTTACAAAAAGGGGCCAAAGTCAAGCAATGTTGACTTCAAAGCCCCGGTGTTACTTGATTAGGGATACAGACTTACGAATCCAAAAGCGAGATCACCGGTGGATGGATATACTGGATATACTGACCCTCGATCTTAGCGTCCCGAGCATCACCCTGGTGAACTACCACACGGTAAGAGAAGGAGAGCGTATCACCATCGGGAAGGGTGTAGGCACCAGATATATCAGGATTTCCCCTAAATGTACTTACGCCAAATGGGTTGGTGCCCATGAGTCCGTAATTTCGTACATGCCAGTAAGTCGGACTTCGGAACGTGTCCGGATGCTCAAGGACCGCGATACCTGCTGTATGCCCATCAACTGGCCCTGAATAATCACACCAATTGGCACGTTTCCCCCAGCATTCGCCTTCATTGATCCCGCCAAAACTATTCTCAATCTTCCCAAGCCCGGATGCGTTCATACTTGGCGCCACCCGCACGGAAAGGAACCCACCCTCTTTCGTGTCACCGAAATTCACATCTCCGTTAATCGCGCGCAGATCCAAGTCCACATCGAATATGCGCAGTGGCGCATCGCCCACATCGTAAAACCTCATTCTGCGCTGTTCACGCATTATAGGATCGCCCTCACGGGTCAGCCAGTCGCCGTGGCCAATCAAATCTCCGAAAACCGGATTTCCCGATCCCTCATACCGATCATGCACAGTACGTCCGTGTCCCTCAAGTTCATCCCAGTTGTTGGCCTCATTCACCTCACCGAACGCTACCCAAAGAGACCTGTGCCACCAGTGGTCCACTTGCTCGCCGGTTTCGTCGTCTATTGCATTGCGTGTTACAGACGTACCCTTGGTGTCATTTACGGGATAACAAAACGGTCTCGCAACGGCAGGGCCACAGTGATAGGAGGTAAAATGTGCGCCGCCAACAGAAACGTCGACCTTTCCATCCGAAACACCGGTAACAACAACGCCCTTGGTATCCAGAGACTCTGGATGGACCGCAAAGGTTCGTGTTTCTTGGGCCTCCATCGACTCGATTATCCAATGCAACGTGGATGTTTCATTGGAATCCGTGCAATATCCGGGGTAGCGTTTGCCGGTTGCGACATCCTCAATCGTAACCGCCCCAGACATACGGCGTTCTAACCTAATGCTCACTGGACAGGCGTATCGCTGATGATAGCCAGCATCAACCTGAAGTGCAATATCGGACATAATTCTCACTCTATGGTATTTTCTTCGTCGTGCTCCAACTGTCCCACGTCGAGATCTAGCTCTTCACGCTTCTGATCACGTTCGATCTTTCCGTCCTGAACCCAGAGAATTCGGTCTGAAACGTCCAGCATCTTGAGATCATGGGTAGCGGATATAATGGTAACTTCATTCTCTTCATTCAGCTCTCTAAGCAGCTCAATGATCTCGCGTCCTGTCTTTCGATCAAGGTTACCCGTGGGTTCATCGGCAAGAACAATTGCAGGATCGTTGGCCAGGGCTCGCGCTACGGCGACGCGCTGCTGCTGCCCTCCCGATAGCTCCAGTGGTTTATGTTGCACACGCCCGCCAAGCCCAACCCGTTCAAGTAATCCGACCCCTTTGTCGATACTCTCGTCCGTAGGAATACCAGCGAAGATCATGGGCAGCGTTACGTTTTCCAAAGCCGTCATTACAGGAATGAGGTTAAAAGTCTGGAATATATACCCAATTTTCCTACATCGTAGCCACGCTAATTCATAGGCATCGAGCTGGGCCACATCGACTTCATCTATGTAGACCTTGCCCTCACTTGGTTTATCAAGGGCACCGATCATATTGAACAGGGTTGATTTACCCGAACCGGAAGGCCCCATGATAGAGATATACTCACCTCGTTTGATCTCCATGTCAACGCCCTTGAGCGCCTCGAGATCAAAGGTTCCCATCCGGTAGATTTTCTTGACACCTCGAGTTCGAACAATATTGGGTTGATCAGGCGCCTTGGGCTCCGGCGCAGTTACGGTCTGTTCTTCAGACATGTAGGTTTCCTTTCAGCGGAATACGATAGTAGGCGGTTCATACGTTCACCTGCTCTATTCTCTATACCTCGGTCCTCATAGCGTCAGCTGGTGGCATTTTTGCTGCCCGATAGGCTGGATACATAGCGCCAATCACAGACAGGAACAGACCGGCCCCTAACGAATAGGCACCGTATTCTAGGACACTGTAGAGCGGGAACACTGAGATTGGCTCGGTTCCATACGAACTCATACTCGACAGCAACATGAACAGACAGCCCAGGATAACACCGCCCAGTGATCCAACTAATCCTTGAAACGCCGATTCAAGCAAAAATAGTTCAACGATGAATTTGTCCAGTGCACCGAGGCATTTCATCGTACCGATTTCCCGATATCGCTCAGTGACCGACATCAGCATAGCATTGGTTATACCCACCGCGCAGACAAGCAATGATAGGGTAACCAGCCAGATCTGTTGGACACCTGCCTCGGCATCGGTTCCCTTCTGCTCAAGGAGCGCCCGTACCTGGGCCGACCCCCCTTCTAGCAAAGCTCCATTTATCGCAGTCGATGTGAGAATAGACATCAAGAAGGCAATACCAAAGAAGATCCCCCCGATGGTAATGAGGGAGCGCCAGAATCGAATCTTCAGGCTTCTGAAGGCGATTTTTATTGCCTCGGTCAAAGGAAGCGATATCTGCTTCTCTATAGTACCAACGGTCGCTACCTGAGTACTCATTTACGCGTCTCTCCTTTTTTGCCACGGGTCACGGCGAATCCAATGAGCCCCTTTTCGGCCAGTTGTTTGAGATAGGTCAATGTCGAAACCTCCGCCTCTTTCTGGTCCAGTTTGTACTCCTTGCGGAGCGCTGAAATTACCACATCGACGGTGTTCTTACCGTCACACAGTCCCCAGACCATTGATCCGATATCGTCCAGAATAACGGTCCGCTTGGTTGGCACGTAAAACACCCGGGCTATTAGATTAATCCACCATGACCGACGACGCGGAATCGAGAGCATCACCTCTCCGTCATCCATCTTCTCCCATTCCAAACGCTCATTGTGAATGGGCTTCGATTTGAGAAGTTCGCGACGATCTAGCTGTGGTGTTTTCTTGCGAAATAACATTAGTGCCATCGGGCTAGTGACATGTTACCGTCTGAGCGACCTGTAACAGTCGTTCCCGGTTGGCTTCTGTCCCAATTCTTCGTACTAAATAGAGTTTATTACCGTCCACACAGTACCAGCCGCACCGCTCAAATCTAATCCGTTTCGGTCGGCGCCACGGCAGCCAGGCCATTCGCTGACTTGCGGATGCAGGATCCACTACAGTACCTTCGGTTAGCACACCAGGGTGTCGAAATGAGTCGTCACGCAATTCGTCCGACTCCTCCACTGTGCCAATGCCGCGCTCTTCATACCACTCGTCGAATGAAGCTCCGTCCAGCTGAGTCTCCGCGAGACTGTACCGGTCGATCTCAATTTGATCATCATCACCGGTAAAACAAATCGTCAGACGACCTGTCAGGAACTTATGACTCTTGAGCGTATCCTGCGCCGACAATTTGAAGCGCATACCATAGACTGACCAGATGGCTGTCTCGTCCTCCGGATGATCGCGAAGCGTACTGAGGATTCTCGTCGCCAAGGGCTGAACGGTCTCGCCCAGGCGGCCAAGAATCTGGACAAAGAGCGTGCGGCCGCAGATTTCACAGCGCCACAGTAACCCGTACGCCTGTATTGGATCATCACCCTCCGTTTTCCAGTGGAAACTCTCAACACTTCGATCTTCAAGCTGCTTTGAATCTTTGACTAGCGTGAGGTTCCGCCGGATTTTTATAGGCGGTGATTTCTTTCGCGATTTCTTGAGCAAGGTATCTAAAAACCGCTCAACGACCTGGTCAACCGTTTCATTTCCCTTAGAAGGCTCCCATCGTATCTCAACGCGAGGCATCTCTGAATCGTCAAGCCGGAGATATCCCGTGGTATAATCTCCGCTCACGGCCCCTATACTCCACTCTTCGGGAACCTCCAGATATACGTGTTGCCACCCTATTGTGGTCCAGACACCACCGATCCGGTTCATGACCGGAAACCGCCTTGTTGATCAGGTCCCGATTGGTCGTCCGTAGTGGGCTGGCCCGTTTGCGTATGTTGGACGCTGGACGACCCGTGTTTCAGGATCTCCCTGAAATTCCAAGCATAATGCACACCGGACCCAACTATTAACGCCAGCGCGAACCACAGAAACCAGAGCCCGTACGCTTGCATATTCATGAGATAGCTCAATAGGGCTACCGAGGTAAAGACTGTGGCCAGTTTGCCGGTACGATTGGAAGGCACGACTAACCGCATAGGTTTCGAAAACAGAAAGATACCTACAGCAACTATAGCGACATCTCTACCTAAGATTAACGCGGCCATCCACACAGGAAATTCCCGAAACATCACGAGAAATACGGTCAAGCATCCAATAAACACCTTATCAGCGAGAGGGTCTATGATCAGTCCCCAATCGCTCTGCCAATGAAACTTCCTAGCCAGATATCCGTCCATTGCGTCAGAAATCAAGGCGACTGCAATTAGACACAACGCCAAGTTGTCAGCGGACCGTTTCAGTGACCAATAGATGAACGGTATGATGACGACGCGGACGGCCGAGATCAAATTGGGAGGAGAGAAAAGCCGATGCTTAAAGGCCATCTCAAAAGACACGACACGGGCATGTGTACTTGAACTATCGACTATTTCGTTTGCCACTCGTGCCGCCTCAATTGTGCTTTGCGAGATGCGACGTTTCTGCCGCGCTTCGGTCTTTTTTGGCACGTTGCAGTATTTCACGTGCATGTGTTAGCGCTGTCTCGTTGACCCGTTCACCGGCCAGCATTCGAGCAATTTCCTCGACGCGTTCTCCTTCATTCAGAGACTGAATCTCGGTGATGGTCCTGCTCTTCTTCTCCTGTTTACTCACTGTAAAATGGGTATCACCCCAGCAGGCGACCTGGTGCAGGTGCGTGATGCACATGACCTGGTGAGACATAGAGAGCAGTTTCAGCTTACTGCCAATTGATTCTGCAACCCTTCCGCCGATCCCGATGTCAATCTCGTCAAAAACCAACGTGGGCACGCGGTCCAGTTCAGCAAGAATGACCTTCAATGCGAGCATAATACGCGAAATCTCGCCGCCGGAAGCCACGGAAACCAGAGGTTTCAGATCCTCCCCCGAATTAGGCGACAGCAGAAACTCAACGGAATCAATCCCCGAGCGATCAGTCTCATACTGATTATCCTCAATCAACACAGGGCCTTCAGGTGATAAATGCTGTGTAATCCTCACTTTAAATCGGGTTTTGGCCATACCCAACTCAGACAACTCACTCACTACCCGTTTCTCGAGCTGGATAGCAACGCGTGCCCTGGCTTTTGATAGAAGAACAGCCGTATCGCTCAGCACCTGTCGCGCCGTCTCCACAGATTGAGCCTGGTCGGATCGGCGTTCGTCCGCCGATGAGATTCTCTTTATCTCCTCGGCTATCCGATCCCGATAATTGCAAACGTCCTGCAGTGATCCACCAAATTTTCGTTTAAGATCCTTTAACAATTCCAGCCGGTCCTGAATCTCGGCAAGCCGTGTCGGATCGGAATCCACCAAGTCCCGGTATTTTTGCAGAATTGATGCCGTATCCTCAAGCTGAAACCTAGCTGTCCGGGCACTTTCCAACGCCTCATTCAGATTTGGGTCTATCAAAACCAGATCGTCCAGAGATTTAACGACACGGGCAAGTTGGTCAACGATGGCATTCTCTCGCTCGGAGAGCATTTCGTGCAGGCCAGAGGACTCAGTGGCCAATAGTTCTGCATTTGACAGCACAACGGCTTCACACTCCAAGGCGGCATCTTCACCGTCCTGGACGTTTGCTTCTATTAATTCCTGCAGTTGATACTGATACAACTCCCGACGTTCCGAGGCGTCTCTGATCTCGCGATCTATGAGAGTGAGCTCCGACTGACGTGCTTCGAATGTATCAAAAGCTTGAGAGGTCCGGTCGAGTAGCTTCCGAACGTCACCATAGCCATCCAGAAATGTGATGTGCGTGTGCTGGTCAAGCAGCGACTGGTGTTCATGCTGGCCATGGAGATCCACCAGTGAATTGCCGAGTTGTTTCAGGGCGCTGACTGTTACCATATTACCGTTTACCGTGCAGCGATTACGTCCGTCTCGCGAGACATCGCGCCGGATAATCAGAGTACCTTCATCGCATTCAATATCCGCCGGCAATCGATCATTTATCGTCGATCCAGCGACATCAAAGAGGGCTTCAATGGTGGCGGTATCTGCGCCTGTTCGAATCATATCTGACGTAGCACGATTACCAAGGATTAATCCAAGGGCACCCAGCAATATGGATTTGCCCGCACCCGTTTCTCCCGTGAGTACATTCAGACCGGGCCTGAAATCTATGGCGATTTCATCCAGCAGTGCGTAGTTACGGACATGAAAGCGGGTAAGCATAGGGTACCGCTACATTCTGGTAATTCTGAGTCAAGTTATGTACTGGCTGCTAAAGGGTCAAGGCCTACTACAGCGTGCCCCGAACCGTGTCGATGATTCATCAGTTTCAGAACGTTCTGCCTACAAGATAATCTGCCCAACTCGACAGAAGATCCTTCTGGATTGACGGCGGTAGAGATTCCAGATTTCCCATGGCATTTTCTATGCGACGCGTGGCCATGTCTTCGGTATACCGGACACCGCCGAGGGACTGCAGTATCCCTCGGACTTCCTCAACGTCAGATTCAGTTGCCGCTTGATTACCGACAACGCCAAGCAGAAAAGCACGCTCACTCTCCGATGCGTGTGCAAAAGCATGGGTTAATATAATTGTTCGCTTCCCCTCACGAATATCAGATCCTACAGGCTTGCCAAGTTTCCTCTCGTCACCAACCACACCGAGAACGTCATCCTTAAGTTGAAAGGCAACACCACACTCACTGGTGAAAGTGGCCACCGCTTTCACCAATGGATGACTGGTATCCGCTGTATTCAGACCAATCATCGCCCCCGCCATGCCTGAGTATTGAATCAAGGCTCCAGTCTTACGCCATAACACATCAAGAATGTCTTCTTCCTTCAGCGAATCAATCGGCACTTTTGAGTATTGTATATCAAGCGTTTGACCACCAACGAGGGCCAGCAGTATATCTGTTTCCAGTTCACGGATTAACTTCAGGACCACGTGCTCGTTGTTACGGGCGCTATCGTATAACTCCGCCATGAGCGAAATGGCCCAACCATGCTGCACTTCAGCAGTCATTATCCCTATGGAGAGGCCATAGTGTTTGGCCTCATCTTCGTCATAGCCGAGACGATCCTCGGCTCTGCGCCGGAAGTCCTCGTGAACCGTGGGATGGCCACGACGAAGATCATCACGATCCATGATATCGTCATGTACCATGGTCCATGTATGGAAGAGCTCAACGGCAAGCGCAGCGGCAAGAGCTGAGCGCTCGTCCCCGCCCACTGCACCACACGCAAGTAACAACAGGCATGGACGCAAAGCCTTACCACCAGCCTTAATGTAGGTGTAGACAGCGTCGTGAATATCTTGGGGTACAAAAAGTGATTTGCGTTCGTCCTGGGCGAGATAATCCATGACCCATGCCTTGCGCTGGGCAAGAGCCGCTTCAAACTGCTGTCGAGGATCTGCGGTCATGTTTGACTACTCCGATTCGGGAATATCACTGGCCGAGTCGAAATCTTCCAGGATGAACTTTCCATCCTCAACTCGAACTAACTTCCGAATGCGCCCCTCAGCATCGTTCAAGCGAGTTGAACACGATCGAGACAGACCGATGCCCTCCTGGAACAGCGACAGAGATTCGTCGAGAGAGACCTCGCCACCTTCCATCCGGTCAACAATTTCCTCTAGACGTTTCAACGCCTGTTCAAACGACTTTTCGGGAGTTTCCTGCGGAGCCTCATCAGTCATTAAATAGATCCATTCGTGTATCTTCTGCCGCCGGCACCTTACGGTTTTTGCGACGTTTGGTTGGAATTGGCGGTAAGTTGACGTCCAGTTCGACTCGACACCGTGCCTCTCCCCTATGGAACTTTACTCTCAACTGATCGCCTTCGGATAGGCACTCCGCATCACGAACGACCACGCCCTCGTTCGTCCTGCACACTGAATAGCCACGCTCCAGTACAGCTAGTGGATTTAAAGCGTCTAAGCGACCAATCAACCCACCCACCGCCAGTCTCTTATTTTCAAGCAAGTGTGTGCCTGAATCGGAAAGTCGACGTGTCAATTCATCAATGTGCTGCGATCTTTGGACCAACAAATCAAGGGGCCGACGCAGGCCATGGCTTGACATTAGGGCCGCCAATCTATGTTTGTGCCGCAAGATCTGGCTATTTATAGCATTCTGAAGGCGGGAGAACGAGACCCGAAGCCTATCCAGTATTTCTTGCTGGTCGCGTACGGCCAATTCCGCAGCCGCAGAAGGGGTTGGTGCGCGGACATCCGCCGCAAAATCAGAAAGTGTCACATCAACTTCATGACCAACCGCAGAAATAGTAGGCACTTCGGAATCAAAAATAGCACGGACGACGAGCTCCTCATTGAAGGCCCACAAATCTTCCATAGAGCCACCGCCGCGTCCAACTATGATTACATCTACCTTGCCATACTGGTTAAACCCAGTCAATGCGGAGACTATTTCCTTTGCACTACCTTCACCCTGCACACGCACCGGCCACAGCACAATCTCGACCCAAGGAGCACGTCGATGAAGTACGCGGATTATGTCGCTTACCGCTGCCCCTGTCGGGGATGTGATTACTCCGATTCGTGAAGGATTAGCCGGAAGTTCCTGCTTATGCTCGCTATCGAACAACCCTTCGGCCGACAGCCTGGTCTTGAGTTGCTCGAAGGCAATCTGCAGAGCTCCCTCACCAGCAGGCTGGATGCTCTGCGCAATGAGCTGGTACTGGCCTTGAGCTTCATAGACTGTGATCCCACCCCGTAGAATGACTTGCATCCCGTCCTCAGGTACGAATTTCAAGGACTGATTCTGCCACTTCCACATGATACAACGCAGTTGGCTCTTCTGATCCTTCAGGGAGAAATACATGTGCCCAGACGAATGATGCTTAAAATTGGAAATCTCTCCGGTAACGGATACTGCCGGATAGCATTCCTCCATGAGGGTCTTTAGACTGCCCGTCAAATCCGAAACGGACAGAACATCCGTCTCTTTTGTTAAGGATAGCCCTGGCATTGACGATTCCTTCAGTGTCTACTTCGCGTATTCGATAGCTCTTGATTCCCTGAGAACCGTTATCTTTATCTGGCCGGGGTATTCCATTTCTATCTGTATCCTGCGGGCTATTTCCGATGCCAGCTGGACTGCGCGCAGGTCGTCGACCTGTTCGTGGTCTATTATCACTCTAACTTCCTGCCCGGCTTTCACGGCATAGGCCTTCTCAACGCCCTGGAATGACTCCACGAGCGCTTCGAGACGGCGCAGCCGATTTACATACTTCTCAAGAGTATCGCATTGCGCGCCCGGACGAGCCGTGGAGATCTTGTCCGCAACTTGCACTAGCACCGATTCTAGACTGGCGGACTCACGATCTGTCTGATGGTAGGCAATGCACTCCTGGATCTCTGCAGACTCGCCGTACTTGCGCGCTATCTCTCGCCCAACCTCGGCATGTGTTCCTTCCATGGTGTCATCCGCAGTCTTTCCGATATCGTGAAGGAGGCCACCGCGTTTTGCCACCAATGGATCGAGCCCCATCTCCTCTGCCATTAGACCAGCCAATTCCGCGACCTCCCGGCTGTGATCGAGGGCATTCTGACCGCATGTCATCATGTATTTCATGCGTCCGAGTAATGTGGCTATTTCTGGCTTCATACCGTGAATTCCGAGTTCAAACAGTACTTCACTGCCTACCTCGAGCATTCGATCATCCATTTCCTCTTTGGTCTTGGCAACGATCTGCTCGATGAATCCG
>JABIQT010000695.1 GCA_018667995.1 Candidatus Latescibacterota bacterium | reverse complement strand
TTGGTCGTCGGCGGTGTGCTCGGATGGTTCTTTGGCTGGCTGCTCGGCAAGGTGCAGGGGGATACACACATAGAGATCACCCTGACGACGGTTGTCGCTTATATGTCATTCATCGTGGCGGAGGCCGGTTTCCATGTGAGCGGTGTAATTGCTGTCATTGCTGCGGGTCTTGTCCTGGGCGGCTGGGGACGGATGAAGATATCCGTGCAGGTGCGAAACTACCTGGACAATTTCTGGGAGTACATGGCATTTGTAGCCAATGCCTTGATTTTCCTGCTGGTGGGGCTCCGTGTTGATTTTCTGGAACTTTGGCACGCTATCGGACTTGTGGGTATAGTCGTTCTGGCTATGCTGGTGTCACGAGCGGGGGTTGTTTACGGCTTGGTGCCGATTGTAGGGCGCCTGCCAGGCGTGGAACCTGTGGATCTCAGGTATCAGTCCGTAATGTATTGGGGCGGATTGCGTGGTGCGATCGCCCTGGCTATCGTGCTGATGTTTGTGGAGAGAATTGAACAGGGCGAGTTGTTCGTAACGCTCGTCATAGGTGCGGTCCTCTTCACACTAATCGTCCAAGGGGTGACCATCGAGCCGCTTGTCAAGAAACTTGGGTTGGATCAACCGCCCCTTGCGGATAAGATGACTCGGGTTGAAGGTGAGAGTACGGCCAAACAGCATGCATTGCACCGCCTTCCTGACCTACTTAAGGGTGGGTTGTTCTCCGGCTCCATTGCCGGTGAACTGCAGGAACTGTGTAACCAGGATCTGGAGCATACGCGCCAGGAAATAGAGCAACTCCGAAAATCCGAATTAGATGTGGAGACAGAACGCCAGCTGCTGTATCTGAGGGCCTTCGCAGAAGAGAAGTCAGTCTATATCCGTCTGTTCAACGAAGGTCAGATTACGGAACGGACCTTCCGTGATATGATGGCGGAGCTGATTATGCAGACGGACGCCATTCGACATACGGAAGAACACGCAGACGACACCCACGAAGTGAAGGTAAGTCTTCGCCGCCGTGTAGAAGACCGCATCCTTGACATCTTCGATCGTATACCTGGTCTGTCAGGTCTGGCCGAGCGGGCCAAATTGGCACACATCGCAACGGACTACGAGCGTTCATGGGCACAATGCCAGAGCACGCGGTCCGTGTTGGATGTATTGGAGAATATGGCGCATTTCGAGACCGTACCTGAGTCGATACAGACCGAGATTCGGGAACAATATTCCAAGTGGCATGAGACAGCCCGAACACAATTGGACCAGACGGCGGGTACCTTCCCCGAATTCGTGAGCGCTTTGCAGGCACGAATAGGAAAACGGATCGTGCTTTTGGCACAAGCCGAGACTATTGAGGAACAGGAGGAGTATGGCACGCTTCCCCGCTCCATTGCCGAAGGACTGAAGGAGGAGATTCACGAGTCCCTGTTGGAGTTGAGTAACGCGGGGGAGGTTTCTCAGCTTAAAGTAGAGCCCACGGAGCTTCTGAAAAAAGTGCCCTTTTTCCAGGAAGTACCTCCTCATGAATTTGCCGACATAGCTAACCGAATGCGTTCCAGGACCTTTACGGAGGGTAGCGCAGTTATCAAGCAGGATGCCGAAGGTGATTCCATGTTCCTGATTGCGAGAGGCGTTGTTCGGGTTTCCCGCGTGGATAACGGGAATTCGAGAGACCTGGCCACATTGATGGCCGGAGATTTTTTCGGAGAGATGGCCCTGCTTCACCGAGATCCGCGGACGGCGACGGTTCGGGCGATCACACCTTCCTCATTGTATGAGCTACGCAGAGATGATCTCGATCAGGTCATCGAGAAGTATCCGGACATGAGAAAAGCGTTGGAAGAAGCGGATCAACAGCGGAAGGCACAATTGGTCGAACAGTCTTGATGAAAACAGTTGGCTGATGCCCTTGAGTATATAAGGTAGGCATCTAGGAATGCAGATACGGCCCGTAGCACACGGGCCGTATCTTTTTTTGCCTTAGAACGTCGGTGTAGGGCTGTTGCCATAGTGTTGGTGGTCGTCCGTGCCGCGCACCAAGATGGCGCGGTAACGGGCGCCGATTGAGTTGGGCCGTTCCTGTCGGACCGAAGGAACCGTGTATCGCATGACGAGACCGCAACGGCGCCGCGACGACACGTTGGGTTGGCTGCTGTGTACCAGCATCCCATGATGGAGCGACATCTCACCCGCTTCGAGGACGATATCCTGAGACCGAGCCTCATCCTCGGTGGTAACCGGAACTTCCTGATTGATGCTGAGCAGATTTCCATCTGTCTCGGACTTTCCGTGTTCGTGGATACCATTGCTGTGACTGCCGGGAATGGCCATCATGCACCCGTTCTCATGATCACTTCTATCTATCGCACACCAGGCAGTGATGGCCTCGGGAGGCTCAAGACCCCAGTAGGTCACATCCTGATGCCAGGCCACGAATTTCGTGCCTTGCCCGTATTTACAGAAAAACTGGCTCGCCAGCAGCATAACGTTCGGACCAATAATCGATTCCACGGCGTCCAAAATCCGGGCACTCGTGGCGATTTCCCAGATAAACTTCTGGTCAAAATGTCGGTCGTGCAAACCTACCTGGCTCTTTTCCTTGCCTTCGGACCTTTCAATTTCATCGAACTGTTCGCGCCAGTTATTGGCGACGCTAGCATCAGCGACTGGGAGTGGCGATAGAAATCCTTCGTTGGCGTATTTCTTAACCTGCTGATCCGTCAGTAACATCGTGGCATTCCTCTCGTGATTGTATCGGACTAAACCCAATTGGTTTGGATGCCCTGTGTAACTTATTCATGGATATCGACCAGAGAGACCTTACAAAGGCCTTGAGAATTCGGTCTGGTTAACTCATATGTACGGAAGGGGACGACGTGGTCACGTCCTGTTGGGGGAACGCGATCATAGAGCGTCATGCTCAGCTTTGTCGATTCATCAAAGATAATTGAGTTCGATGGGATCCCAAGCTGCTTACTCGCATTTTGATTCGATAATCCATTGCCTCGGTGCTTCGCAGTCTGCGCGCGCCAATTACCTATTCGGATCTAATCCACACCGTCATCTTTCCCTGTTCCCGATTGTCCCAGACATAATATGGCACCGCCATAGCGGAGACAGATTGTGGTCTCTCGCTGCGATGCGGTCGGTAGAGAGCGTCCGACCATTCATGTGTAGTGCGTGCATGTGCGTCTGCCTTAAGTACGCAGACCCCTCCAAGGAGCCCTGCCTCGAATTCTGAACGGACTTCGGCATTGGAATCTAGCGTAATTGCATGGACATCGGTGTCGTGATCAGTTTCCTCAAGACAGTAGATTACAGGACCACGCTGAAGAGCGATGTGATCGATGTTATTCGTAACCCCAGGGTGAGCTTCCATTTTTTGTACTTCCATTGGTAGCGATAGAGATATCGTGTCGCCATCGGACCAAGTTCTATTGATACGCAGATATTTCCCAGGGGTAAGCGCTTCCTCCCAGGGCTTCCCATTTACGTTTAGGCTCGCGCTTTCGCACCAACCCGGGATCCTAAGATACAGGGCGAAAGTTGATGTCTTCGGCATCCTAACGGAGACGTTGATCTTACCATCCCAGGGATAATTGGTGCTCTGCTCAAGAACTACAAGAGTCTCATCGGGTAGAATCGCCTTGGCCTTACCACCGATATAAAGGTTGATCCAGAGACCATCATCCGACTGTCCATATGCGTAGGATCCAAGTGATGCCAGCAGGCGGGCAATGTTCGGGGGGCAGCAGGCGCATCCGAACCAACCCTCCCGATGGCGGTCACCGTTGGACCGAAGCGGGTTTACATAGAAATAGTTCTTACCATCAAGAGCCAGGCCCGATAGAAAACCGTTATAAAGAGCCATTTCCATTACGTCTGCATAACGCGCATCGCCCTCCAGCATCAGCATCCGCCAGTTCCAGATTACGTTTCCGATGGCTGCGCAGGTTTCGGCGTAGGCCGTAGTGTTGGGGAGATGGTAGTCATCCGTGAACCCCTCGTTGTGGGAAGACGGTCCAATACCTCCTGTAATGTACATTCGCGCCAGCGTAACGTTTCGCCAGAGCCGCTCAAGTGCATCCCGAATGGCCTTTTCGCCCGTTTCCCCTACCACATCGGCCATGGCACTGTACAGGTACATAGCCCGAACAGCATGGCCGACGACTTCGGACTGTTCTCGGATCGGCAGGTGATCCTGTGTGTATCGGCCATCGTATGACCCGTTGACGAGAAAATGCGAACGATTCGCCTCGACGCGTCCTCCCGTTCCGGCATTTTCAATCTCCAACTCAAATACAGATGGCTCCTGACCTCGCTGGTCGATGAAATACTGAGCCAGTTTCAGGTACTGTTCTCTTCCGGTCACACGATACAGATCCACAAGTGCGAGCTCGATCTCCTCATGCCCAGGCATACCTGCTTTGCGACCTGGACCGAAAATATCGTCGATGTGGTCAGCGAATTTACAGGCCACATCCAGCAAGGAACGTTTGCCCGTGGATTGAAAATGGGCTACGGCGGCCTGAAACAGGTGGCCTGCACAGTACAGTTCGTGCATTATCCCGAGATTCGTCCATTTCTTATCTGGTTCTACCAGGCTGAAGTAGGTATTGAGATAGCCGTCCTCTTCCTGTGCGTCCGCCACCTTCGATATGACGATGTCGAGTTTATCTTCCAGCGCTCCATCGGGGTGCGTGGCCAGCGAATAAGCCGCGGCCTCCATCCATTTGTATACGTCCGAATCATTGAAGAAGATACCTTCAAATTCGCCGTCTAGCTTTCCAGCCGCCCGGTCGTAGTTGGCAATCCGACCTGTCTCTTCACATTGACGGAGTTGGTAATCGAGCGTTTCGTGCCGGTTCATATCTATACGTGGCGTCCAAAAGTCATCGTCAATAGTGATGTCCTTCAGCGGCAGTGGCTGGATCCGGCGATAGGTTCCGTGTCTTGCGCCTGGCATTGTTGGCTCCGTAGTTCAGATATCGTCAGGAACGAGTAAGGGGCACTTGTCTGTCGTGCGTCGATCGCGAGAGAATGGCTGCAAATATCCTGTCGACGAGATCATAGAGCCATTGGACACAGCGCGTCAGGTGGCGAGTCGTAGGTTTTCCACAACCGGGCATACGCGTTCTTACCATGAGTACCACCACAAGGGGGCTCGACAAGGGAATAGATTGCTGCTTGCGCAGGTCATTCACTCTCATTCGCGGAGGCGCGTTTGATCAAACCAAGTTTTCTCAGTTGATTATTCAGCCCGAGGGCCACAAATCGATGCACTGTCGGCCGCCAATGTCCCTGCGTCCTGAATCTGTAGCCCTTGCTCTGCCTCGCTCGAAAGGTCGGAAGCAATGAGATCCACTTGGCTTGTGGCACTTCTTTTTGAAACCAACCAAATATTGATTGGTGGTAATCCGCAACGGGCGGATTCGCCATCTCGACACCCGTTGGTAGGAAAACGAAGAGTGGCTTTGCGCCAGCTTCGACGACAGTATCGGCTATCTCCCGCAGGATGGCCCGCGTCAGATGATGCTTATCCCTCTTGTGTGAGACGGAATAACCATATCCTGCCCTCTTC
>JABIQT010000646.1 GCA_018667995.1 Candidatus Latescibacterota bacterium | reverse complement strand
TTACAAGGATTTTCATGTTACGGGTCCCCCAATGCCATATCACTTTTTGCTGTGAAGTAATAGAGGGAGACAAAGCTGCGCAATCTAATATTGGCAGCGCCTCGGCCAGGATAGGTGGGCATACTCAGAAGCCCGCGGGCCTGAGGAGGCCTGCGGGCTTCCATTACGAATCAACTTAGGAGTTATTCGTATTGCAGAGCTGTTGCGGGATTGGTCAGAGCAGTACGTATCGCTTGATATCCGACGGTCAACATTGTAATCGCGATCGCCAATAGCGCCGCTGCCCCGAACGTCCACACCGAGAGTTCTGTTCGGTAGGCGAATTTGCTCAACCATTCGTCCATGACGTAATATGCTACGGGCCAGGCGATCAGGTTTGCCACTGCAACTAACTTAACGAATTCTGCGGATAGCAAAGTCACGATGCCTGCCACGGAAGCACCTAGGACTTTTCGTACACCGATCTCACGGGTACGTTGTTCGGCCGTGAAAGCTGCCAGTCCGAGCAGGCCGAGACATGCGATGAAAATGGCGAGCATGGAGAATGTCCCGAATATCTGTTCCCGGACGACCTCTGTTTGATAGAGCTTTCGAAAATCCTCATCAAAGAAAGTAAAGTCGAAGGTCGTGTTGGGATATACCTCAAGCCATTTCTCTTCCAGGAAAGCCGTAGTGCCTTGCACATCATCAGGGGCGACTCGCACAGCCATGTAGTGAAGCAGGTCCGGGTTCGGGACCAAATGCATCATCATCGGTTCAATGCCGTTGTGCAGTGACCGAACATGGAAATCCTCTACGACGCCTATCACGTTGCCGTCTTTGAAGTTGCCTATCTTTATGCTCTTGTCCAGGGGACTATTCTGCCATCCCAGCCAGGCTACGGCAGCCTCGTTCAATAGAAACGCCTGGAGAGTATCCGTGGGAAACGATGGAGAGAAATTGCGTCCCTCGAGAAGGTTCACCTGAAACGCGTCCACAAAATCATGATCGACCCACATGTGGTTGATCAGCATCTGCTCCTCTACCGCAGTACCTTCCGGTTGGAACGGTATGTTGTCCACAGGGCCGCCTGGCATCTCATTGACTCCCCCGACGCTGAGTACGCCAGGATGACCAATGACCTTGTTTTTGAACGTGTTATATATCTGACGGTGTTGGGCATCAGCAAGCGGAATGACCAGCAACTGCTCCTTCTCAAAGCCAAGGTTCTTGCTTTGCACGAATTCCATTTGATCCGAAACAACGAGGGTCCCAACAATAAACACTACGGATATGGCGAACTGAAGAATCACCAGGCCTTTGCGTAGGAGCAAATTGAAGGAGCCTGTACCAGGGGTGCCGCCTTTTAAGACCTTGGCCGGTTGAAAAGCCGAAAGAAAGAGTGCCGGATAGCTGCCGGCCAGTAGACCGACCAAGGTTACGATGCCTGCGATTCCGGCCAACATATACGGGGCTGTTGGGTCAAAAACGATCGTCGTTTTCCCGGCCAGGTGGTTGAATGATGGCAATAGCAGATAAACCAATCCAATGGAGATAATCAGCGCAATGGCCGCCATCACCACAGACTCACCGAGGAATTGGGACATGAGCTGTCCTCGATAAGCCCCGAGAACTTTTCGAATCCCAACTTCGCGAGCCCGCTTTGCCGATCGCGCCGTGGCCAGATTCATGAAATTAATGCAGGCGATTAACAGAATAAACAGGGCGATTGCCGAGAAAATGTACACATATGCCACATCACTGTTGGCCCCCAACTCTTCATCAAGATTTGAGTAGAGATGGATATCCGCCAGAGCTTGGAAAACCGGTTCAACTGTTAAATTGGCCTGTGTGAGCTGGTCGCTGTAATTGCTGGCGATAAACCCATCCATCTTTTCTTCAAGATTACTGATATCGTAACCCTCTGAGATCAGCAGATATGTATAGAGTTCCGGGTTGATTCTTCTGGTCTGTCTGCCGTAGTCGAGACCACCGTAAATCGGATTTGCGTTGAGCGTCTCAAAGGAACCAAGGAAGGAAAAATTCATGTGTGACTTCTCGGGCATTTGTTCGATGACGCCGGTAACTCGCAAGTCGTATGCGCTATCTAACCGCAGAATCTGGTCCATCGGATCCTGTTCGCCGAAGTACTTGACGGCCATGGGTTGGGTAATCACTACCGTATTTGGTTCGTCAAGAGCTGTATTGGGATCGCCTTGAATGAACTTCAGATCAAACATCCCTACCATGCCTGGGTCGGCAAAATAAAAACCAGATTCGTTGTATCGTTTCTGCTCCGCTTCATTGGCGACAAGCCAAGAGACCATTGGGGCCCTGATACGCGTAAAATCCTCGACCTCTACAAATTCATCCGTAAGCATCCATCCCCATGAGATCGGCGATTTCGCGGTATTGATGTCACCTCGATCCGGCGATGATGCAGAGATCGTCAATCTGTAAATCTGGTCGTGCCTAGCAGGATCACGATCGAAACTAAATTCGTCCTCAATGTAGAGCATTATCAGGATGCAGCAGGTCATACCTATTGCCAGTCCCATTAGATTTATGACAGTATAGCCGCCATGTCGCAGCATGTTCCTGACAATTACTTTCAGGTAATTCGAAAACAAAGTGTGCCTCCCGCAATGGTTTAATGTTGCACAGTTCTGAGCAGCGTTCAGTCGTTCGACCGAGTTTCAAGCCAATTCGTTGTAATGCCAGGTTCTCCGGTGTCCCGAAGTCTTATCTATCCTCTATGGGTGTGAGACACATTCACAGAGGATACTGTTAACACGATCCTTACACCTGATACCTATTCCGGCATTCCAACGGAGATTAGTGCTCCGGCGGAGATAATTCATCGCAAGAAGTGTGCCGTAGTCGAAAATACCGTGGCAAGGCGTGGACAGGGCGGGAGGGTGTTCGTTTCCGGGATTAGGGGCTTCGAATTCGAACGCATTTCGAGTCATTTGGTCCAAAATCAATCGTTGACAGCGCTCCGAATATCTGTATGTTGTATGGGCAAAATGAAGGGGTATAGCTCAGCCTGGTAGAGCGGCGGTCTCC
>JABIQT010000501.1 GCA_018667995.1 Candidatus Latescibacterota bacterium | reverse complement strand
GCGTTTGGAATGGCACTTATTGAGAGATCATCCAATGGATCATCATGGCCCGGGAGCATGGCCGTCGCGGCTGCCAGATAGCCACCTGCTGAGCTCCCTCCTGAAGCCAATCGGTTTGGGTCAATTCCCAATCGATCTGCGTGACTGCGTACCCACCGCATGGCCGATTTTGCATCGGTCACACAGGTATTGATCTGGGTGCCATGACGGTCTGAGACCCGGTAGTCGGCTGCGATGGCTACGATTCCTCTCGCCGCCAGGAAAGCGCAATGGTGCCTGAACTGCATGGGGCTTCCCTTTGCCCATCCTCCGCCATAAAAGAATACAATCGCTGGTCTCTTATCGGAACTGTGGTGTTCTGGCGGAGTGTAGATCCAAAGATTCAACTTCAAATCACCGATGGTCTTGTAGGTCTGTACATACGCTTCACTCATGTCCGGCGGGTACGGAAGCGGATCTGGAAACCGATTGTACTCCGAGGGCATCATCATCATTCTTGACCTTCCTTACTCATGGATTCCTGTAAACGTAGTCTGGCAGTGGTGTGGTGTCGGATGCCCATGGACCGGTCTTCCGAAAAGAGCAATGCTGTCCCATACGATTGCTTGGTCTCAAACGGAACATCAGTAGGAGTTGCCCTGTACCGAAATGGCCTGCGCTCTCTGATACGAATGGTTCGATCGAGCCTGAGTGCTTACCATGGTGCGATGCTATCACGTTCAAGGTAGACTGAAGGTCTATTATCTCTACTACATCGGTGGTGAAATTGATGCCACGTTGCGCCTGATATCAAAGCACTCTCAAGTCCATTCGAGGATTACACCAAGCGATTTTCCCAGATCCTCCTTAAGCAGACGATATGCATCCTGTGCTTCCGTGTAAGGAAGCCTGTGGGAGATCAGCGGAGATACATCAAGCCGACCGTCATTGATCATCTTCAGGATCTGGGCGCGATTGTATTGCTGGGTCCAGGGAAATGCCGGAGTCGCGTGGATGGGACACTTGGGTTGGTGGCAGCCGACGAGAGAGAGCTCCTTCTCGTGGAGATCCATGAAATCTATCTCGACTTTTCTGTGCCAGATAGATCCGAGTAGCATGATCCGACCACCTATCCGGCAGATACCAAATAGTGGGGGCAGCACGTCTGGATATCCGGAAGCCTCCACTACCACGTCCACGCCGCGCCCATTGGTCACTCTCCCCATTATGGCTGCCAACTCCGTCTCGCTCGGGTTGACTATCTGCGTAGCTCCTCCAGATGCGGCAATCTCCAGGCGTTCGTTTACCAGATCCGCTGCCACGGTAGTCTCCGTCCCGAGATGTCTGCATATCCGGAGAACAAGCTGACCTACAACGCCCATGCCTGTGATTAGAAGGTGCTCACCCGCTTCGATCTTTGCCTTGCGAACGCCGTGCATGGCCACACTGCCCAGGACTCCGAATGTTGCTGCTTCGTCGCTGATACCATCTGGAATTGGTTGTAACTCGTGGGGACGGGTGGAAGATGTCACGTGACTGGCGTGGGAGGTAAGCGAGAGAACCCGATCGCCTAGGTGGTAGTCCATGACACCTTCGCCGACGGCAATGATGTGGCCTGCATTTGAGTAGCCCGGTGTGAAATCCTCGCTACGTTCCTGCTCCTGCGTGCCCAGCTCGGTGCCTGCACTAATGAGAGTTCGGGTGGTCTCTATGAGCACCTGCCCCGGCCCGGGCGGCGTTATAGAATATGGGCGAATCGAGATTTGGTTACTGGCGTCGACGACGACTTCCCGACCTGAGGTTATGTTCATTGAGGCCATTTCGGTTCCCATCCTGGAGCTGTACGTGCGCCAATTTCGAGAGTTCGTTTCCTATCGTTCGCAAGATCAGTGCTTGATGCTTATATAAGATGAGCCGCTCAGGGAATCAAAGAGTTATTGTACCGTTTGCCCGGTCCATCAGGAGGCTTGAGTCCATATACTGAGAAACTCCGTTCTGAGATCCTTCCTCTTATCTTCAATCCGTTCCCGGTCTGTTC
>JABIQT010001116.1 GCA_018667995.1 Candidatus Latescibacterota bacterium | reverse complement strand
GGGCGGTCCCGACATTTCTTGCGCATGGGACTTGTAGTTCGCAGCAGCCGCGAGCAGATTATACGGATACTTGATCGGGGCTTTGATGGATACCCGCTCTGGATCGAAAACAAATGCAAGATCCTGATTCATCAGCCGTCTCTCCGCCCCCATGTAGTTGGCGATGGTATACATGCGGTTTGAGATCGCATCGTACTGCTCTATGAGTGCACGCATCTCTTTCGGAATGGAGACAACGGAGAGGTTCAGCTGCTTGGACACGTACGAATTGGCCTCATGTAGGTCCATGAGCTTGTCCTGGACGGACATACCGATCCGGATAGTGCCCGTGGCTTCAAACGTGGCCAACTTGAATGGTGTACCCGGTTGATCAGAGACCTGCGCCGACACCGAGGACATGCCAATGATCAGAAGTACCATTGACAGGCCCAAAGCTAGAAACGGGTGGTTAACTCGCTTCATTCCTTCCTCCTTTTTGAATATGAATGTGTGATTCATAGGAATTATAATCGGTTTCTAATGCAAAGACAATGCCAGAATTCGCTTCATGGGTCGTTTTCAGGCGGCAAGGTAGAGCCTAGAGGCCTTTTGCGGCTTTGGGGCATGTAAGTGGGATAGGCAGCCCGGATTACAAATGTCGATATTTCGGCACCTCGCCGTAATATCGGCATTGCCCTCACATTGGTTTCCTCTTTTACCAGTCGTCCACAATGTGTCCCGCACCTGGAAACCAGATGTAATCAACAGTGAATGAAATGAGGACTCCCAGAGCATGGGCGCACAGCATCCCTATGAAGAAGGGCTGCCCTGCCCGAAACAAAGCTACACCGCCCAGGCGCATAATCAAGGATTTAACGAGCCAGACGACCAGAATGGAGAAGAAAGCCATGTCTACCGCATATGCGGTCGCAATGCCAAATCCTACGGGATGAAGGGGCCAAGCTGGAACATGGTGGTACCCCCAAATGAGAAAGATGGTAATCACGCCCCCTGCCACTGCGAAGGCCCACTGTGTGGCGGTCAACGACTGCGGATTGTTGAGGAAGGTACCCAACTGTGTCCAATATCCTTCCGCGCCTGCCTTGAAAGCTCCGCCAGTCATCTGTGATGCACCCATGTCATATCCCAGGTACAACGTGTATATCAGAGCCGTGGCAAATCCGAGTATCAACGTTCCTCCGATTGCTCCGAACACGCCCCGTCCCACACCGCCCATGCTATCACCCACCTTGGCCGCATGGGCTACCGAACACATGCCCAGTGTGCGCCAGTTGCGTGTGAATGTCGCGGAGAGCCACATCCCGGTCATAGATTGTGGGGATATGTTGTCGGTGCCCACGTAGTAATGCGTGATTTCATTGGCGCTGTCATGGGGAAGATCCAGCGATACCAGTCCCGTTTCTGCCACCACCCTGGTGACGGCCAGATATAGAACCATCAGCAAGCCAAGCATGAAGCAGATCACCCAGAGATCCATTCCTGTCGTGTATAACCAACAAACCATATACAGAAGCCCGAAGATGAGCGTGAATACAGCGGTTCTGTAAGAAAAGAACTCTCGACTGTCATCGATATGGGGAGCTTTTCCGAAGGCTTTCTTGAACACATCCGCGATGTGTTTTCGAGCCATCCAGGTCGTAAAGACTGTGAAGATGATGAATCCTGAAAGGTGCTGAAAATCGAGCGTCACGGCGGCGAGTGGCATACCGACCCGATTAATAACGCCCTGTTCCACAATGCGAATGAGGTGAAACAACCACACGCTTGCCAGGACCTCGATGCGTGTAAAATAGGCTACCGCAACCAATAGAAAATTGAACTTGATCTGCAAAATTGGAAACGACTCATAGAGTGTAAGACTTGTGCCGTGCCCGACACCGATAGGAATGGCCGGCACCAGATTGAAATAGTGAAACATATTCCAGATCATGATACCCAGAGTCAGTCCGAACCCCCACCAGAACACTTTGTTCCGTGCAATCGTAGGCATTTTTTGCTGGTCTTCAGCGCCCTCCACAAGGATGAGAGGCACCTGGGCCAAAGGAAACGCGAGACGCTCATGTTCGACCCACTGTTTTCTGAGAATGACCATCAATGCCGCGCCGACCATAAAAATGGCAATGTAAAGCGTGGTCCACCAGACCATGGGCACAAACCAATACTGCCAGCGAATCGGTGATCCGTCAGGGACCCCTTCGTAGAAGTCGGTCAGCGAGCCGTCAATATTACGCAGCACCAACCACTCAGGAAGGTAATCCAGGAACAGCTCAGCCCACCGGTTCTCCACCGACGCATAGTAGAATGGTCCGCTGATGACGGAGACCGTATAGTTACTGAATGCCCAACCGGGGATGGCCGAAGCCGTAAATACGAGAAAGAAGACGACAATAAGTTCCTGCCGCGAAAAGGGACGTCCACGGGGCCAGGCCTTGAGCAGGGGATTCACCAGGAAGACCATGATCAAGAAAGGACATAAGGCGGCGACGGGCAGATGCGTCACGGTTATCGGAGAACTGCGCGTGACGAACTCGGATTCCAGGGCCCAGATTGTGAGGAGAACCGTGAAAAGAAAACCCACCAGTACGGCACGGATGGTTAATCCGGCCGAGACTGGTGGGTTCGGTGAGACAGGGGCTTTGGACGATTTGGAGACCAGGGAGGTCCCCGCATCAGATGGGGCCGATTTCATTAGATTGTGTCGCGCATGTGGAACATGTGGTGGAAGTGGGTCACGCCTCTTTCACAGCCGTAGTCAGGTCCTGAATCGCCTGCTTACCGTCGCCAAAGAACATGAGACAGTTATCGGCAGCAAACAGAGGGTTTGGAATGCCGGCAAATCCAGGGCTCAGGCTACGCTTGATCACGACCACGGTCTTGGAGCGATCCACGTTCAGAATGGGCATGCCAGATAAGGGGGTATCGGATGAATCGCGGGCCAAAGGATTGACCACGTCATTGGCGCCAATGACAATAGATATATCAGTCTGCTCGAAATTCGTGTTGGCGTCGTCCATCTCCTTGAGCTTGTCATAGGATATGTCGGCTTCGGCAAGTAGCACATTCATATGCCCCGGCATGCGCCCAGCCACGGGATGTATCGCGAATTCGACCTCGATTCCACGCTCCTCAAGCATATTGGTCAAATCTCTGACGGCGTGTTGTGCCTGCGCCACTGCCATACCGTAACCAGGAACGAAAACCACGCGCCGGGCGCTATCCAAAAGCATGGCGACTTCGTCGGCCGACGTAGATTTGACTTTGCCTTCGTAGATGTCATCCATCGCCGGACCATCGGACGGTGGCTCACCTCCTACACCAGCAAACATTACATTGCTCAGCGACCTGTTCATGGCCTTACACATTATGCTCGTTAGAATAAATCCGGATGCGCCCACAAGTGTACCAGCAATAATCAGCACATTGTTGGAGAGTACGAATCCGGTTGCCGCCGCCGCGAGACCCGAGTATGAGTTCAGTAAGGCAACGACTACCGGCATGTCTGCGCCTCCGATAGGTATCACGAGCAGAATACCAAGCACGGACGCCACGGCAACCATGTACCAGTAGTTATTTACATCGCCAGGATCGAGAACCACCATAACGCCCACGCCGATGCTGCCCAGAAGGAGCAGAGCCTTCAATACATGATCGGCGGGAAATCGAACAGCTTTCTCGGAGACCATCCCCTGCAACTTACCAAACGCAATCAGACTACCCGAAAACGTTACTGCGCCAATGAGTCCTGAGACCACGGTGGCTGCTGAGAATTGCATTTCAAGATTACCGGAACTTCTAAGTGATGACTCAATAAAGGCAGCACCAGCGACCAGAACCGAAGCACCTCCGCCAAAACCATTACAGAGACCGACAAACTCGGGCATACCGGTCATTGGTACTTTGATAGCCCAGATAGCGCCTATCAGCCCACCCAGGACAATTCCGGCGATGATAACTTGATAACCCACTATCTGCTGATTGATAAGTGTAACTACTACGGCAATCAGCATACCCAGAGCGCCCAGTCTGTTGCCCCGAACCGCGGTGCGCGGATGCGTCAGGCCCTTTAAACCCAGAACAAAGAGTGAAGCTGCTGCCAGATATGCAATATTGACGAGATCCGGGGACATCCCTAGTCCTTTCTCTTGAACATTTCCAGCATCCGATTGGTGACCAGAAATCCACCCACCACATTGATCGTGGCAAAGACCACTGCCGCGAATCCCAGCGCGGTAGTCAGCGTTGTATATTGCGATCCGGCCGACAATAGCGCGCCAATAATGGTGATACCTGAAATCGCATTGGATCCGGACATCAGCGGCGTATGAAGAATTGGGGGGACTTTAGTGATGACCTCGAATCCGATAAATACGGCCAGGACAAAGATCGTCAATATTGCTACAAATTCACTCATCGAACGTCTCCTGTAGTATCAGAATGCCTTTCAATCCCGGATTAGCTTGGCTCTTCCTTGGGATTGATGATATCGAGAATTCGCGTATTCACCACCTCACCGCCTTTAGTCACGGTCGCCTCCTGCACGATATCATCATCCACATCGGGATTGAGTTTTCCATCCTCGATCATGAGTTTCAGAAAGTTCACCACATTGTTGGAATACATCTGACTTGAGTGATAGGGTACGGTCGATGGTAGATTCGTCGGCCCCATGATTGTTACACCATGCTTGACGACGGTCTGTCCGGGCTCTGTGATGTCACAATTCCCACCGCGTTCAGCGGCCAGGTCCACGACTACCGACCCCGGTTTCATGCCCTTTATCATCTCTTCCGTCACAAGTATGGGTGCCTTGCGTCCTGGCACCGCGGCCGTTGTGATGACCACATCGTTGTCGGCTACAACGCGAATCATCAATTCGCGTTGTTTTTCGTAAAAAACTTCGTCCATTGCTTGAGCATATCCGCCCGAGCCCTCCGCGCTACCGGTCTCCAATTCCATCTCAATGAATTGTCCGCCGACGCTCTGGACCTGTTCTTTGACTGTGGGCCTAATATCATAGGCCTGTATGACTGCGCCGAGGCGTTTACAGGTCGCAATGGCCTGTAGACCCGCGACTCCGACCCCAACGACGAATACGTGCGCTGGCGTGATGGTTCCAGCCGCAGTCATCATCATAGGAAACATTCGCGGCAAGGTTTCTGACGCAAGAACCGCCGCTTTGTATCCGCCAATATTTGCTTGTGAGGAAAGGGCATCCATACTCTGGGCCCGGGATGTCCGCGGAATCAGCTCCATGGCGCACCCGATAACACCGCGCTTTGCGAGATCCTTCATGCTTTCGATCTCGGACAAAGGTTCGAGAAAGCCAACCAATAACTGCCCTTCGCGCAACCGTTCCATATCGGGCGTACCAGCATCTGGATTACCACCAGCCGCACGAACGGCTACTATGGCATCAGCTTCCTGGAACATCACGGCCCGATCGGCAACGATCGTGGCACCCGCGTCCTGATACATCTGATCTGTAAAACCGGCGTTGTCACCTGCGCCAGCTTCTACCTGTACAACACAATCGATTTTACACAAAGAAGCGACACCGGCAGGCACCAGTGCCACTCGTCGTTCTCCTTCGAAAGTTTCGGTTGGTATTCCTACGATCATCAAACCCTCCTGTCACCCCAACAGACCTGCTCGTGGTACATTCCATGATAGTCCAGCAATGCTTTTTGGGTCGGCGACAATATATGTATCGTTATTCCGCATTGCAACAGCCAAAATCAGTTAAAG
>JABIQT010001039.1 GCA_018667995.1 Candidatus Latescibacterota bacterium | reverse complement strand
GCGTGAATCCTCCGGCCTGGATAATCAGGTCAAAAACCTTGGCGCCTGGTGGCGCTTGGTAGTTTCCGGGATTCTCCACCGCTCCAACCACACGTATGGCCGTGGCAGCAGTGCCTCCTGGTACAACGATAACATCGCCCGGGTGGATATCCGGAATGTAACGCACATCGCCAGTCGCGTAAAACCTCTCCAGGTCCACCATCAATACCGCAAGGCCATCGGCATTGGTTCTGTGAATCTTGATCGACCTTTCAAGAGCTCCCGACAACGTCCCGCCTGCGGCCGTCAATGCGGCTTGCAGGCCAGCCGTCCTTGGCACGGTGTATTCGCCGGGATTCATGACTTGGCCGAGTACCGCGACGGTTATCTCTTCAGCGGTGCCGCCCTCTTCTACCCAAAGCACGTCTACAGCTTGGATTTCGGCATCTAGGAATTGACTCAAGGTAGTCCGTACAAGAAGCCGTAGTTCAAAAAGAGAATATCCCGTAACGCGTTCTTCATCGAGGAATGGATACGAGACTGTGCCATCTGGCCTAACGACCACAAATCTGGACAGCTCTTCGTTACCGATTACCATGATCTGAATACGATCGCCAACCTCGATGCGCCGTTCCTGGGCAAAGGTGTTGTTCGCCAAAATGGCTATGAGCATGATTGAGAGGGCCCAACGGATCCTGCTTCCACGATGTAGAGATAGATTCACATCTGGCGCACATCCAGGCCGACGTTTTAACATCAGGATACCACTTCCGCCTGTCGAAGATCCCTTAGAGACAGGTGATCCATCCATAAGTATACGAGACCAACTAATGTAACTGGGATATACTGGCTGGCGTGGTATACAATCGAGAAACTGAGCGCCTCTGATCGAGAGACGGAGAAAATGGCCAGCCCAATGACACAGGAAGCCTGGAAGGTGCCTACATAGCCGGGCGAGGAAGGTATGGTAACTCCGAACCCTAGAATAGCCATCATCAACAACGAGCCCATGAACGGAAGCTCCAGATTGAAGGCCAGAAGACCATAGTGGATGGATAGGGCAAATACGCACCAGAGGAGAAAGGACATCAATAAGATCATGACAATCCTGGTAAAGCTCCGGAGCGCTTCCAAGCCTGCCATGAAAGAGCGAATTAACCCCCTGACTCTCGTGGCCAAGCTATCAGATACGAGATTAAGAAACAGATCCAGGATTCTCAATCCAGTGTCTGGTTTGAGAACAAGCATCATCAGAAAGGCCAAGGCAAGAAGGTATATGGTACCGAAGATATAACCGCTATAGACGACCAGGTCTGGTAGCTCCGAGTTCGTCAGCACACTCAAAATGAGAAAACTGATCAGTACAAGACCATCGAATACACGTTCAACTACGATCGTCCCGAACGATGCCGTTTTGGGGACGTTTTCATGGCGTCCTATGACGTAGGCGCGTACGAATTCTCCCAGGCGTGCTGGTAGAAGATTGTTTGCCATGAAACCTATCATAGTCGCGGAAAATAAGGAATGAATCCCTATTTTCTTAATAGGAGCGAATAGTAAGCGCCATCTGAGTGCTCTTAGCCACATACAGACAAAGGTGACCGCCACACTTGGCACAATGTACCAATAGTTGGCCGCCAGGCAGGCCTCCCACAACGCCTGACGGTCCGTCTGCCAGAACACAATTACGAGCAAAACAATACTGATGCCAATACCTATCACGAACTGTTTACGCACCTGATCCCCAATGCAAGTATAATCTTAGAAATTCAATGATACACTGACGTGGTGTGAACCGCCGTTTCCCTGGTTCAGGAAGGCATAGTCAAGCATGGTACGCCAGACGATGATTCCGGCGCCGGCTGTTAACTCTTCGGATTCGCCGATGCGTAGGGCTATTGCGTTCCGATACCAGTACTCCACACCTAATCTAAATGAGTCCCCGTTGTAAATACTGTTTTGCTGAGCGATTACAAAGGTACTATTCAGGGGTTTCAACGGTTGCGTGTAACTGAACCCCATTCGAAAACTCGGCTTAATAGTTTCATTCGGTCGGTTCTTCCAGTATATCCTTGTTCCGATGATGTCCTTTCCAGTTACGCCCAGGGCAACGTGCCCAGCGTGAGACGAGCCCACCGCATCGACCAAGCCTACCTTCAGCATGTAGCCTGCATCAACGCCAATACCTGTAGACCTGTCGTTCCCAAATGTCTGTCGTACTAATTTCACATTCACGGCATAGGGCATCTCGATAGGAACATAACCGCTTCCTGGCAAGGGGACGGGCTGGTATCGATTCATTCGGGCAACCGTAATGACGTAGGCCGTTTCGCGATCCTTCAATGGAGAACCTGGTAACGGTACACCTACGCTCCCACGGCTGCCTATATTACTATTGATTCCGGGTATGTCGTCGACGTCCAACTGCATCACACTAACGCCGAGAACAGTTTTCTCGTTTATCGGAAATGCCGCATTGAAGAATCTGTGCTCCGCGAGCGATTCAAATAGAGATGCATAATTTAGCGTGACCTGAGGTTTAGTGATCTGTGCCAAACCCGCAGGATTCCAGTACGCAGCAGAGCCGTCATCGGCCAATGAAATAAACGTGCCACCAAAGCCAAGTGCTCTGGCTCCCGAAGCCAGTCTGAGAAAAGACGCTCCAAGGTTGTCGGAGGCGATTGATTCATCCGGGCACAAAAAAACCAGGCAGATGACGCACGCCTGAATATAGGCTCGAATAGTAGAATTTCTTATCTCGTCTAACAAAATATCCCAACTTGCTTGCCCGGGCGATGATCTCTGTCACGGAATTGAATATGTCTATTTCAGAACAGAGAAAGAGCACTTAATAAAACGGCTAAGCTCTAGTCTGTCAATCAATTTCTGTGATGTGCAGGTGGGTTCCGGGGGGTGGTTGAACGAGGGTTATCTGTGGATGGCGTCTGCGAATTCTCGGATAAGTTCAACCGAATCTTCCTCTTCCAAAACGGTACCAATAACAATGAAGTCTGCACCGGCCTCGACTTTCTCGGAAGCTGATTCAACGTCCCGGATTCCGCCTCCGACGATCAGCGGAATTGTCGTGTACCCCTTTACATCCCGTATCATCTCTGCTGGAACCGACATATCGGCACCGCTACCGGCCTCAAGGTATACCATTCGCATGCCCAGGTATTCAGCGGCTAGCGCGTGAGCCATAGCGATCGCATTGTTCTCCCGAGGAATAGGGCTCGTATCGCTCATGAATTCTGCCGAGGTGGTGTGTCCCGAGGCTATTAACAGATATCCTGTGGGAATCGGTTCGATCTGCAAGTTCTTTATGAGTGGTGCTGCCCGGCACTGCGCGCCGATCAGGTAGTACGGGTTACGTCCACTGAGCAGGGAAAGGAAAAGGATGGCGTCCGCATGCCTCGACAGATGATCTGCATCTCCGGGGAATAGTATCACCGGAATGTCTACTGCCTCTTTCACCTGGCCTACTGCTTTATCCAGGTCTGAAGAAAATAGAAGGCTGCTACCGATCAACAAAGCATCAACACCATTCTCTGCACATTGAACGGCACGTCTGACGAGAGCGGCCCGGTCTAACTTGTCAGGATCCAGAAGCGCCAGATATCCGGCGCCTTGGGCCTGCTGCACAGCGAGGAGATGTTCGAAGACTGACATGGAAAGGTAGCTCTCCTCGGTTACTGAAGATGTTCTTTGACGATTTCAGGTACGATGCTGATGGCTTCCCGAATCCGAGATACATCTTTGCCGCCAGCCTGAGCCAAGTGTGCTTTACCGCCGCCAGTACCTCCAATGAGACCAGCAATATCCTTCACGAGTTCACCGGCAGTCAGCTTCCGGCTAGAGATAGCGGTGTCGGTCGAGACGACAATCAGCATCGGACGGTCTTTCAATACGGCAAAAAGAACGCCGATACCCGCACCTGGTAGACGGTCTCGCAGATTGTCGGCCATATCTCTCAATGTCCCCGCATCTGCACAGTCAACGAGTGAAGTTACCACCGTGACCCCTTCAATCGAGACTGATTGAGCGAGGGCGTCTTCCAGCCAGTCCTGTGCCACTGAACTATTGAGTCGCTTTATCTCTTTTTCGAGTTCCCGGACTTTCACCTGGAGCGTTTCCGCCCGATTGATGAGTTCCTCACGGTCCGTCTTCAATATGCTCGACAGAGCCGAGAGCGTCTCCTCATCGTGTTTGGCGGACAGATAGGCCGCCTCACCAGTTATGGCTTCGATTCGCCGTATCCCGGAAGCTATGCTTGATTCCCGAACCAGCCGGAAGTTACCAGTTTCTCCGGTGGCGCGCAAATGTGTTCCGCCACAAAGTTCCTTACTGAGCTCATCGATCTTGACCACACGGACCTCGTCACCGTACTTCTCCCCAAACAGCGCCATTGCGCCAGCACTTTTAGCATCATCGAGGCTCATGGTTGAGTAATTGACGCTTGCATCTTTCCAGATCCCCTCATTTACGGACCGTTCCACCCGAATCAATTCCTCATCAGTCATGGGCGAAAAATGAGCAAAATCGAATCGGAGTCGGTCTTCGGCTACGAGCGATCCCGTCTGGTGGACGTGCGTTCCCAGGACATTGCGTAGTGCAGCGTGAAGCAGATGCGTTGCCGTATGATTACGCTGGATAGCGGTACGACGTTCTACATCCACCGAGGCGATAACTGAGGAGTCTACAGTGAGTGACCTTCCATCATCGGAATCACGCATATGCAATATCGTGTCGCCCTGTTTCTGTGTGTCTACGATCCGATATTTTACACCCCCCTGATCAATCAACCAGCCGCTGTCCCCAATCTGGCCACCAGATTCGGCATAGAACGGCGTTGTGGTCAGGACTACCCAGTTTCCTTCGGCTGCCAGAATACGTGAATTGGAGACCTCGGTTTCAGAATAACCTACGAAATCGGAATGGTTGGTGGCAAAATCGGGAATAACAGGCCGCTCAGTATTTGTTCCCAGACTAACCGATGAACCACTGCGCGATCGATCCTGTTGTACCCGCATTTCGCTATCGAATCCGAGCAGATCGACAGTCATACCCACTTCTTCCGCCATTACCTCTGTCAGGTCGACCGGGAAGCCATACGTATCGTAGAGCTTGAAAGCCTCCTTACCTGTAATCTCGGATCTGTCATCGGCACGTGCACTCTCGACAGTATCATCGAACAGTTCGATGCCGCGGTCCAAGGTCCTTCCAAAGCCTTCCTCCTCAGACTTGATGATCTTGGCGACTCTCTCTTGGGAATCGCAGATTTCAGGATATGCTGCCCCCATAACATCAACTACCGCAGGGACAAGACGATATAAGAAGGGCTCATGTTGATTCAATGTTCTTCCAAATCTAGCTGCGCGACGCAGTATTCTACGGAGGACGTATCCTCGACCCTCATTCGAGGGTAGTGCCCCGTCAGAAATGGCGAACGTGAGGGTTCGCACATGATCTGCCAGTACGCGCATGGCAACTGCCGTGCTCTCTTCTTCGTACGGTTGACCGGTTACATCACAAATATGTGCGATTAGCGGGAGGAAGAGGTCTGTATCGTAATTCGAGGCAACCCCCTGCTTGATGGCGACCACACGCTCGAAACCCATACCCGTATCCACATGCTTTTCAGGTAGGGGTGAGAGGTTGCCGGCCCTATCGCGATTGTACTGGATAAAGACCAGATTCCAGATTTCCATAAATCGCCCACAGTCGGCGTTCACCCCGCATCTATGGTCCGGATCGTTCTGCAGCGCGCATCGATCAGCTCCGTAATCATAATGTATCTCAGAGCAGGGACCGCATGGGCCGGTTTCTCCCATTTCCCAGAAGTTGTCCTTCTCATCGAAACGCAAGACCTGTGCCGGGTCGATGTCTGTGCATTCCAGCCAGAGTTCCTCAGCTTCGTCATCATCCCGATAAACGGTAGCCCACAGCCTCTCGCTGGGGATCTGCCAAACATCGGTCAGGAGCTCCCAAGCCCAAGTGATTGTCTCACGCTTGTAATAGTCACCGAAGGACCAGTTGCCGAGCATCTCGAATAGCGTCTGGTGGTATGTATCTTTGCCGACGTCTTCCAGGTCGTTATGCTTCCCTCCCGCTCTTATCACCGTCTGTGCGTCAGTAGCCCTCTTGTATGGACGGAAGCCAGCTCCCAGAAATACATCTTTGAACTGGTTCATACCAGCATTTGTGAACAGGAGGGATGGGTCGTCCCAAGGTACGACGCTTGACCGCGGAACGATTTCGTGATCCCGATCGGCAAAGAACTGAATAAAAGACTGCCGCACCTCATGACTTCTCACGTCCTACTCCTTCATATCATCCAGTAATCTGCTGACTACAGTGTACATCGTATGTCCGTTGAATCCCCTACGAGCCAGGTATCCAGACATACGGCGTCGGGAAGTCTGGTAATCCAATCCCTCGAATTGTGCTCTTCTCCGGCTCAGGAGAAGCCAAGCGCGCTCGATTTCATCATCTTCATTATGCTCAGATAAAATCTGAGCGATGATGCTCTCCGCAATCCCGCGCTTTTTCAACTCCCGCCTAAGCAGGATCAAACCTGACGGTCGTAAGCGAAGTCGGTCGTTCACCCATGCTCGGGCAAACCGTTCGTCGTTCACAAGCCCGGCGCCGGTCAGGCCATCCAGAACCCGCTCAACGGTGTCAGCCTGAAAATCCTTTTTCAAAAGCCGCTGGTATAGCTCCGCTCGAGATCGCATTCGCGTGTTTAGAAGTCGTATTGCTGCCCCTCGTGCAATGGCGACGCCGTCTTCGGTAACGATTTCATGCTGCTCGGATTCATTGAGTTCCTGGCCGGTCGACAAGCCGAACCGGAGATAGGTTTCCTCAGAAATCGTAAATCCAGGTTCCGACTCAAATCGGATAATTCGCTGCCTGATTCTTCCTTTGCGTACGGAATCGATGGTTTTGATTTCGGGCATGTCTTGCATTCTCTCGCAAAAATGGCGTCTACCCCAGTGCCACCCGTTCAATCACAGAGTAAGCAGGCCCGCCAGGTTTCAACTGGCTCTTAACCACCGCAACATTCTCGACTCGGAAATCGGATACCTCAAATGCCATTTCTTTTGCTATATCCGTCAGCGTACCTAATCCCTTAGGGGAGCGGATCCTGCCTATGGTCAGGTGTGGTGAGAATGGCCTAGCTTCCCTGACGAATTCTTGTGCGATCAGACAGCTTTCAATCTCTTCCTGCAGATTCAGTAATATGTCTATCCCGTTCGAGCAACCGATCCACAATACTCGAGGTCGGTCAAGATCAGGAAAAGCACCAAGCTGACTGAGAGATAGGGTAAATGGTCTCAAACCAACAAGTGCATCTCTGACACCGCTCTGGGCTACTGTGACGCGCTCGAGAGCGATTTCGCCAAGGAATTTAAGCGTAATATGCATGTTCGCCGGGTCGACCCACTTAACATCGGCTCGGGCCTTCATTAACGAGGCTTCTAAATTCCCTATCTGGACCTTAACAGAATCCGGTAATTCAATCGCAATAAACGTTCGAACGCGTTCTATGTCCATAGAAACCCAGAGTCGACTATAGATGCTTCGGGTTGGTGATGAGCAGCCGTACCATGTTCAGCGCCGCAAGCATGCTTCTTGTTTTGTTGGCGCGCCTATCGGTGCTGAATCGAAATTCTCTTACGAATACGCCTGTCTCGTGCGCCAGTCCCACATAGACCAGCCCTACCGGTTTGGCATCTGATCCGCCTGTTGGGCCCGCCACTCCCGTGGTCGACAGGCCGTATGTACTCTTGCCGACACGCCTAATGCCCTCAGCCATGGCTTCTGCTGTTTCGGCACTGACTGCGCCGTGCTGCTCGATGGTCTGGGCCGGGACGCCGAGATGTGCTATTTTTGCCTCGTTACTGTAGGTTATAATGCCCTGCTGGAAGTAGGATGAGCTCCCTGAAACATCCGTCAGTCGATCCGAAATCAGGCCGCCCGTGCAGGACTCAGCCACAGCAATGGTTTCATTTCGCTGCGCCAGAAGTTGGCCAACAACCTGCTCCATGGTATCATCATCTGTCCCGTATATGAAGGCACCGGCCCGGGAATAAATCTCTGACTCAAGGGTCCCAATTTGTTCCCTGGCCTGCTCCACATTTGGTGCAGATGTCGTAAGACGTAGCATAACACCTGTCGCTTGTGGTAGGGAGGCCACCTTGACATTCGTCGCGCCAGCAATGATTTCACCCACATACTCTGACAAACTTGATTCGCCAATGCCACTGGTTTTAATCATTCTGTGTAGGATCACATGCCCTCCGGATCGATCCTGCAGACGGGGAGTAACCTGCTCGACCATCATTTTCTTCATCTCTCTTGGCACTCCCGGCATTACAAATATGGTCGCTCGACCAGAAGTGACTGCAAAACCTGGAGCCGTGCCTATCGGGTTGTCGAGAATCGTCGCTCCGTCTGGTATAAATGCCTGTACCCTATTGGATTCAGGCATGAGGATGCCTCGAGCAGCAAACATCCTTTCCACCACATCGAGCAACTCCTGATGGAAGATCAGTCTTCTATCAATTACGTCGGCAATAACGTCCTTTGTAATGTCGTCGTGCGTAGGTCCCAGTCCGCCTGTGACCAATATTACATCGGCTCTGCTGATGCCCATATCCAATGCCTGTCGGATATGCTCTCGATCATCTCCAACAGTCGTGGACCAAGCTGGCTGAATACCCATTTCAGTGAGACACTGACCCATATATGCAGCATTGCTATCCACAATGGATCCGTAGAGAATCTCATCACCGATAGTTATGATTTCCGCAGTAATCATGATTCACTCCCAATAGATGGCTGCGCACGCCAATATCGGATCCCGTGCCGATTCTATCAAAGAACAAAAATGATAATGGCCCGCAATATCACGTGAGCGTAGACTGCGGCGAGTACGTCGTCCGCCACTACCCCCAGGCCTCCCGGTAAGCTCTGCGATTTGTTGATCGGGAATGGTTTGGCGATATCCAGAATCCGAAATAGAACGAAGCCTAATCCGAGGATGAGTGGCGTAATCGGCAGCAGCGCGCATGCTATGAAGATTCCGATTATCTCGTCGATCACTATGGGACCGGCATCGTGGCCGAATTCAAGCTCGGCCTGATTGGCAGCCCATATTCCAACCAGGATAAGCAGCCCGGTGGCTACCAAATAATACAGGGGCTCGACTGGTCCAATGACCCACAGAATGAGTATGGCCAATGCGCTTCCGGCGGTGCCTGGAGCTTTCGGCAAATAGCCTGTGTAACATCCGGTTGCGATCAGCTTTACGAGAGATGATTTCATCACTTGAGTAAACTGGTAACGATCGCTCGATTTTTGACGACGTAATCCAGTCCTGATCCCACGGTCATCACCATAGAGACAAAGAGGAGACTGTTCAAAGCGATACCTGCAATTGGGTCAATACTGTTGTCCCAAACACCGTATTCCTGATAAGTCATTCGTACGATTATGTATAGGAGAATGAGCACAATAACGACCATCTGTGAAGCGGTTTTCCATTTCGCCACCTGGGTGGGTAAGATTATCAAACCACGGTATGCAGCGATGCTTCGCAACCCAGTGACGATGAAATCTCTGGCAATGATCGTCAGCACCATCCAGGTTTGGATCACACCAAGGGACGCGAATGAAATCAGGGCTGTCGAAGTGAGGATCTTGTCTGCCAAAGGATCCATGAACTTACCGAAGCTAGTATGGACACCAGTCTTTCTCGCGAGATAGCCATCATAGAGATCCGTTAGGGAGGCAGCTGAGAAGATAAGGAGAGCAAAATATCGCGTGTACAGGTTTTCGATCAGGAAGAAGACCATGAAAATCGGGCTGAGAATAATGCGCGAGATCGTCAGCTTGTTGGGTAAATTCATGGGGTGCCCATCGCCTACAGTTCAGTTCGACCTTCAAAAGCTCGGGAAATGGTGACGTCGTCGGCATACTCCAGATCCCCGCCCATGGGAAGCCCCTGTGCCGGTCTCGTTACAAGTATGTTGAGGGGCTTGATCAGTCGGGCAAGGTATTGCGCTGTGACGTTTCCCTCGATATTGGGATTCGTTGCTATGACTACTTCACGTACGGATTCGTTCAGGCGGCTTACGAGTTCCTGAATCTTGAGATCTTCAGCATGAATACCGTCCATAGGCGAAAGTGATCCGTGCAGAATATGGTACAATCCGCGAAAGTGGCCAGTCTTCTCGATGATCAGAACATCATTGGGCTGCTCCACGACGCAGATCAGTGAGTGATCTCGGCGTGGATCCGTGCAGAATTCACAGATTTCAGATTCCGTAAAATTCCAGCATGTACTGCAATGCCACACTTTCTCCTTGATTGCACGAACCGCTTCGGATAATGCCAGGACACGCTCGCCAGGAGCCCTTAGCAGATGGAAAGCGAACCTCTGGGCGGTCTTCTTGCCTACGCCGGGCAATCGAGCCAACTCGTCTATTAAGGTTGCAATCGCTTGAGAACTATGCTGTGCCATGATCGATTCCGGGCTACATCGTCAATCCGGGGATCTGTAAGCCCCCCGTCAGTTCACCCATTTCTTCCTGCATCATCTCTTGAGCTCGTTGTTGCGCCTGATTGATCGCTGCAAGGATCAAATCCTCCAGCATTTCCACGTCATCAGGATTTACAACGTCTGGACTGATCTTGATTTCAAGCACGTCCTGTCGTCCATTGGCCACTACCGTGACAACGCCACCACCAGACGATCCCTCTACTCTCTTCTGCTCAAGCTCCTCCTGAACCTGCATCATCTTCTTCTGCATCTTCTGGACTTGCTTCATCATACCACCCATACCCTTAGCCATAGTGTCTCCGTCCTCTCGCTAAACATTCTGTAATTTTGAATCACTAGCTATCACTGATAATCTTGCCATCGAATGCATCTATGAAGCGCTTTACCACTGGGTCCTGGCCGGTGATGGTATTGGCGTTTACCTCGGTTAATGGTTCAGTCGGTAGTAGGGAGGTACCAGCCTCTTCCCCGTCGTGTTCCGATGTGGTAATCTTTATCTTAACGGGCATCCCCAATACCACGCCAAGGGCATCCTCAATCACCTTAGAATTCTTATCTGCCTGTTGTTGATGAAAATCGTGCTGGCTTGAGAACGCAAGGGTTATCAGGCTACCGTCGCAAGCCGAAACCATGGCCGCCGCCGCAAAGCTACCTATCGCCGGCCTCTGCTCTTTGATCTGCGATACGGCTGTCGGCCAAGCGTTCTGGGCGACTTGGAGATTCAGATCATGTTGTTGCGTCTTATCCTGTTCAACAACATCCTCTAAGGCCTGTGACTGCTCCGACAACTTGATTTCTGTGTTGTTAGCATCCTGGAGCGTTCCGTCGTCATCCGGGATTTCCTGTGGCGGATCAGGACTCGGTTCTGGGTCAGAAACAGGTTGAGAGGGTGTTGTGTCGGGCTCCTGCTGAACTGCTAACGTACTGGTGCTCTCTTCCTGTGCCTCGGTTGGCGAGGTCGACGCTCTCTGCTCTTGAGACGATGGCTCCCGAATATTGGTTGGCGATGGTTCGACATTCGTCAACGTAGGCGTGACAGGCATAGCTTCCGGGTCGGCGATCTGCGCAGCCATATCCGTCAGGCGCTGCATGACACTGGCCAGGAGGACAGACTGCTCCATGCGAATCATGCGTACGATTCCTATTTCAAGCTGGACCTTCGGTAGAGCACTTGATTTTATGGCTGATTCCATGTTTGTGGCGAGAAGGATTAAGCGGTCCAGGTCGTCTGTACTGAATCTCTCCGCTTGGGATTTGTATTTTTCATGGTCTACCACAGCCGCTCCCAAAAGGTCGGGTATCTCTGGAGCTGCTTTGGTTATCAATAGGTTTCGCAAATGTTCAATAATTCCGATCGATATCTCATTGACGTTATATCCATGATGTACAATGTCTTCGATCAGCTTTAGGCCTTCCGCCACATCGCCACCAGCAAACCTACCTACCAAGTCGAAGTATACATCCTGTTCGACGAGTCCCAGGACCGCGGCAACATTTGATGCCGTCAATGTAGTCCCGCCGAAGGCCACCGATTGATCAAATAGACTCTCGGCGTCTCGCATGCTGCCATCTGCTCGGCGTGCCAGGATCGAAAGAGCATCTTGGTCTACTGTGTAGCCGCTACGTTCAGCGATGACTGAAAGATGGTCTACAATTGTTGGGCCGGACATTCTTCGAAAATCGAATCGTTGACACCGAGATAGAATAGTTGCAAGGACTTTCTGTGGATCTGTCGTCGCAAAAATGAAATAGACATGCGCCGGAGGCTCCTCGAGCGTTTTAAGCAGGGCATTGAATGCCGCAGTGCTCAACATGTGTACTTCATCAATAATGTAGATCTTGTGTTTGCCCTGGCTCGGAGTGTAGTTGACACTCTCGACGAGGTGAGATCTGACCTGTTCTACCTTGTTATTGGAGGCGCCATCGATCTCTAGTACATCTACACTTCTTCCTTCTGAGATCTCACGACAGAAGGAACACTCATTGCATGGGGTCACGGTTGGGCCGTTGACACAGTTCAGTGCTTTGGCCAGGATGCGTGCAGTGGTCGTCTTACCGACGCCTCGGGGACCGGAGAAGAGGTATGCATGGGCTATTTGGCCGGTCTGAATGGCGTTCTTAAGCGTCGTTGTTACGTGGCCTTGGCCGATGACGCTTTCAAAATCCTGGGGACGCCAGCGTCGGGCGGTGACTTCATATGCCATGGCAATATGCCTCCGGTTGGGGCATGGTCACGTGACGTATTTGAACGAGGTGTTCATTGAATGTGACGAAGCGTTATGAGAGGCGATACATTGTGAGGGTTAATATGCCGCAGAGAATGAAAGGTCGTGCACCCACCCTCGAATCGTCCCGTATCAGGATGTACGAACCGCTGGCTCCAGCCAGGTAACCCTGCGGCACACGGGAGGGGTCGCTTACCGCTGCTACCTTCCGGTCCTGACGGGGTTCGGCAATCTCACGTTGCGCAGGACCTGATTTTCAACGCTGCGCACTCGCACACCGATAATACAGAATCGAACCTCGGAATGGGAATTCAACCCCGCTATAGCGGATTGCGGGTTACAGGGCACCGCTAACTCCCCGTCTAGCACGACCAAAAAGCAAGGGACATACGTCGATTCGCGTATATTCCTCTCAATATGGAGCAGAGCGGAATCGAACCGCCGACTTCCAGAGTGCGATTCTGGCGCTCTCCCAACTGAGCTACTGCCCCTCGTAGTTCTAACAACCTATTGTATGCTTCAACGGAGAGAGTGGGATTCGAACCCACGGTTCACAGTGTGAACACACGCTTTCCAAGCGTGCCGATTAAACCCCTCTCGCATCTCTCCAAATACTGTACTAACTATTAATCATTTTACCTTACTGCTCATATTCCTTCGGGCTTGAATTGATCATTACGGAGAGGGTGGGATTCGAACCCACGGTACCCGGAGGTACAACGGTTTTCGAGACCGTCCGATTCAACCACTCTCGCACCTCTCCCTGTTCCAACGATGAGACGATCAAGGCTCGAGAATGTCGTCCAAGAGCCCCATTGAAATCGGAACATCAAGAGGACAATTTACCGGCCCTGCGCTTTGCTCTAAAGAATTGCGTCAGAATTAGAGAACAATCGGCAACCAGGATCCCCGTCACCACATCGACACTGTGGTTCAATCGCTCATGCTGTACCAAATTCATTATCGTGCCGCATGCGCCTGTTTTCGGGTCCGATGCGCCAATAATAAGGCTTTGAATCCGAGACAGCACGATGGCACCCGCACACATCGCGCATGGTTCCAGCGTCACGTACAGTTGTGCGCCTGTTAATCGTTGGTAACCAACCGACTCTGTCGCCTCGCGAATGGCGCAAATTTCGGCGTGGGCCGTTGGGTCATGCCGTCTCTCAACCAGGTTCTGCCCACGACCAATGACTTCGCCGTCCCGAACTACGACTGCACCAACAGGAACATCGTGCGCATCTCCAGCATCGCGTGCTTCCTGGAGGGCCTCGTGCATCCACCGTTCATGCACCGCAATCTGCTTGGCGTCCATGGCAAACATTCCCAGAATACGCCGGGAGGGAGTCGAACCCCCAACCTTCTGATCCGTAGTCAAATGCTCTATCCAATTGAGCTACCGGCGCAAGGTTTTCGGACCGCAAAAGACGATTTAAAGTACATGCGAAGGCTGCCTATGTCAAGGGAATTCTGGTCAGAGATCGCTCTCATTCACAGGTGTGTACCCGTACCTATTCAGGGGCTATTTTACTGTCTTTAGCCAGGGCTCTCGCTCGGTACAGACGCCCTCTTTTCACGTATCCGTCAGTCGTCTGCCGAATACGATCTTTCTGTTCTTGCGACACCTCTTTGACGATTCGGCCTGGAACACCGAGTACAAGCGAGTTTGCAGGCACCTCCATCCGTTCCGTCACGAGAGCCCCCGCGCCGACAATGGCATTCTTGCCAATTCGTGCTCCGCTTAGCACGATGGCACCCATGGATATCAGCGCTTCGTCAGCGATTATCGCGCCATGGACGATGGCCCGGTGTCCAATCGTGACATGATCGCCGATGACTGTGGGGCAGCCAATGTCGATATGGACGATGGTACCGTCCTGTATGTTGCTCCCGGTACCGATGGTGATGGGTTCGTCGTCGGCCCGTAGTACGACCTGATACCAGATACTGGCATCCTTGGATATCGTAACGGCGCCAATGATATCAGCGCTGTCGGCCACAAACGCTGTTGGATCAATTGTCGGTGGGATATCGAGGTATCCGTTTGCCATATGTCACTCCGCCGCAGAATGGATTCTCTGTGCCAACCGGGGCATCACATATGGCCCCTTTGGGACCACGGCAATTCTTGCGTCTTCACCATGCCGGGTGAGGGCCGCCGAAATGCCTGATTCAACGGATGTGGCAGGCTCCACAAGACATGAACGGATGTCGTCAGGGCTCAACCCATCGGTGTAGAGAAGTACATGGGCCTTGCGAAGTGCTTTTATCAGTTCCTCAACCTCCCACTGATCAATCGTAAAAACTCCGGGCTGTTGAATGCCATGTATGAAGGCACCAAGATCGGATGTATTCCTCAAGAGCTCTTCGAACTCTTTGCTTCCTATGCCATCCATGCAGCTTGCCGCGATGATTATCGTGCCATCCTGCTTGAGAATGTCCAGGACTCCTACCATTCCCTTTACAGCTTGATAGAAGGTGGTGTCCAATGGATAGCCCGCCGATGAGGTGATCACGATGTCTACTGGTTCTTCCAGGAATACCTGAACCATCTGCTCCACAGCGGCCACGCCCGCTAGATGGGCAGCCTCGAGTTCGCCGGCAAACACTCCCGTGACACGCCGCTCCTCATCCATAGCTACATTCACGATGAAGTCTGCCCCCGCCATCCGGGCAATGGATAGAGATGCTTCATGAAGCGGATTGCCTTCGAGAACTCCGTTGGCAGCTCGTGGATCTTCAAGCACGGTAGGGCCGTGCAGCAATTCTATTGTCTTGGTTCCCACCAGACCTGGGGCTACAAGTTTTCGACCGCCGGAGTATCCTGCCATGAAATGTGATTCTATGAGTCCAGTCAGGATTTTTAGATCTGAATGCACGTATCTACGATCCACATATGCCGGAATTCCGGCTGGCGTATCCCCGAGGTACATCTGTTCATCGGGATTCCGTGCTACATGGTTTACCACGTTATAGCGATCAACAATGGGGTCTGTGAGTGTTTCCCGCAGTTGGGCTTCTCCCATCGGCTCATGCAAGCCGGTGGCTACTAATAGCGTGATGTCCTCGGCGGTAATACCGTTTAGTTCGAGCGTCTGAAGAATTGGCGGCAAGATCACATCATGCGGGACTGGTCTCGTTATGTCGGACACCACGACACATGCATCTTTCCTAACACGCGCCAGCTCGGAGAGAGGTTGGCTATCGATCGGACATAACAAGGCTTCCCGCGTCGTCATCGCAGGATCGGCCAGGTGCGGAACGGGGTTCATGTTGAGCACGGCAGCCAGGTTGCTGTCCGGTATCTCAACGGGCAACGCATCTCTGCCGTAGGCGAGGTTTACGACCATTTAATTCTGTTCCTCAATAACGACGCCGGGACAGGGCGCCGGTCTCATGAAAGATCGTGCTCCGGCATCAGTGAGAGTATTCTTCAGCCCTTCAACTTCGGGGTGAAGGATGATGACGGTTCCACCACTTCCTGCGAGTTTTGCCCCCAGTGCTCCGTTTCTTCGTGCAGTCTCTATTATGGCGTCATCTTCCTGATTTGAGCCACCCAGATCGCTTGATATACTGTGGTTTTCGTTCATTAGAGTGCCCAGCCACTCCCAATCAGCGTTCAGCAATGCCCGCTTCCCGGCTCGTGCTATTTCCTCGATATTGCGATATGCGTCCACTACCTCCCTATCGCCATCGACCCATCTGTCACGGATGGGTCGATGCACTTTACCCGAAACCTTGCGTGCAGCCGTGTTTACTAGTAGTAAAGATGGAGCTATACTGTAGTCCGAGAGCGGCTCCACCGTGGCTAGTGGATCCGATCCGAAATCCTGATGGAATTCCTTCCCGCGAAAATCCATATAGTTCATCCCACCAAAAGTACACATATATGCATCTTGATAACCACAGAAGACGCCTAGGTGCTGATACTCAATCATACGTGCACGTTCCGCCAGGTGGTAGCGTGAGTCACTAATTCCGCGATAGTACTCTACGGCCGCAAGCGTCGCAACTAGAAGAGAGGTGGAGCCAGACAGGCCGGCCTGAAACGGTATGGATGTTTGCCAAGAGATACGAACGGAGAGATCTTGCGAATTGGTTCCTGTGAGGACTGCACGTGCAATGTCAAAATGATCGCCGCGTACGGAGAAATCGTTAGATGTCTTTAGAAGTCGCCGCTCGCCTTCCGTTTCCAGTTCAAGATGGTCCCAATCTTCTATAATAACACGGGCGCGCTCCTGTAGGGAGCAGGATATTACGCTGCCACCATACATGTCCGTTGGGTTGCCGATGATTCCGGCTCGACCCGGCGCTGAGCAGACTACTGCCATTATTCAGTCTCCTGAATCCAATCGCCTAGCGACCAATTGTCTGACACTCTCGATATCAAATGGTTTTGCGATGTATATATTTCCGGTTTCTTCGATAAAGGCAAGAGTCTCCGTACTTACCGTGTCACCGGTAATAAATATGACACGGTCGGCGACCTCAGGGTCCATGGCTTTGACTTTGTGGAAGAGAGTACCACCATCGCTATCGGGCAGGCGGATATCCATTAATATCAGGTCGTATTTTCCGTTCTGAAGGGCGAGTAGGCCATCAACTGCTCTCATTGCCGTATCCACGGAATATCCTGCCTGCTCAAGCGAGCTAGACAGAATGTCTAGTATACCGGCTTCATCGTCAATCACGAGGATCCTCTGATTGACCTGTTCCATTTCAGTGGTATCCTTTGGTCCGTCGGCTTTGGGCGGCTCTTCTTTTCCTACACGGTGAAGAGGCAGCTCAATAGTAAATGTGGCTCCGCCAGACTGATTGCCGGTTGCGGTTATATCGCCATCGTGACCCTTTATGATCCCATAGCAGACGCTAAGTCCAAGGCCGATTCCTTGGCCAAAATCTTTTGTTGTGAAGAATGGTTCGAAAAGATTCGGAAGCAGTTCTTCCTTGAGACCGACGCCGTTATCGACAAAGTCGATGAAGACCTTCTGCTCGACCAATCTGGTTTTCAATTCGATTGCTCGATCGGATTCAGACTTTCCGAGGAGGGCCTCTTGGGCGTTATTCACTAAGCTCAAGAATACTTGTTGTAGTTGCTGGTAGTCGGCATAGACCACCAGAAGACGCGGGTCGAGGGTGATGTCGATGCTGATTCCATCCACATCGAACTGATCTTTTCGTATGTCGACAACGCTTCGCACGACGTCATTTATGTTCAGGGGCTTCTTCTCGACCTTGTTTTTCTGCGCGAAGATTGTTAAATGGTGCACTATGTTCTGACATCGCTGCGCTGCATCTTCTAGCTTCTTCAAACATTCTGTCATTCGGGTACTCGCCTCCGGCATTCGGAGAATCAGTTGAGAGTATCCGAGGATGATAGCCAACGGGTTGTTTAGTTCGTGGGCCACACCTGCTACCAACTGGCCTACAGCAGAAAGTCGTTCGGACTGAACGAGGTAAGCCTGCGTAGCCTGAAGCTCGTCCAGGCTTTGCTGTAGTTTCGCTTCCTGACTCTGTGCGTCGTGAAGTAGCTTCGTGTTGTCCTCAGTGACCTGTTCCAACTCAACAACCTTATCCTCAAGGGTCTGGGTGAGTCGCCCCATGTGTTGCTTCACATACGCATCTTCGTCGAGATCAGCGGGCATCTTCAGAGAAGTGTTGGGGTTTGATTCCAATACTTCCCTGACGCTTTCCAGTAATTCATCGGCCTGAAAAGGTCTCCGAATGAATCGGTTTGCACCTAATTCAAAGGCGAATTTCTCATCATCCGCACTCACGTAGGCGCCAGTAAGAAATATGAACGGAACATCGGTCAATGCCGGATTCTTACGGACCATGTGGCAGAATTGGAACCCATCCACATTGGGCATGAGAATATCTGAGATAATCAGATCGGGCAAAATGGATTCTGCGCGCTGAAGCCCATGCTCACCATCAACTGCGGATGACACATCGTAGGCTGCGCTCTGTAAGATGGCTTCTAGTAGTTCAATGTTCTCAGGGCGATCATCTACCACCAGAATTCTTGTCATGCCTTCAACTCCGCTCGCATTCCGTGTTCTCGTTTCATACACGGCTCTTCAAATAAGTCCGAAAAAGCGCGCCGTCTTCAACGTCGGCCAGCGCGAAATCTACACATGCTTCCCAATAGGACATAGGACTACCGATATCGTAACGCTTGCTTTCCGGACCCAGATTGACACACCAAACCGGCAAACCGTCCTGCAGCATGGTTTTGATTGCGTCCACGAGCCAGATCTCTCCCCCGTGTCCCGGCACGGTGCGATCGAGGGCGTTCATGATCTCGGGGGCACAGATATAACGAGCTGATACGGCGAATCGGCTCGGTGCTGCCTTCAAGTCAGGCTTTTCCACGATATCGTCAATGGCAAACTCTTCGCTCGGACCGCTGACGGGGTGGACGATCCCATATCGAGATACTTTCTCCAGAGGTACTTCTTCGACTGCAATGGTACATGCAGCGCCAGTGCGCTCATGTACATCAATCATGCGACTAACGACACTCTCACCTGTTGGTGAGCTGATAATGGCGTCACCCCATGCCATGAGGGCGCTATCGGTGCCCATAAAAGAACGGGCGAGACGAACCGCATCCCCGTTTCCTGCAGGCGTGCTTTGCCGGGCCATGGTAAACGAGATTCCCGGGAACTGGAGTGTATCCGCCAGCTCAGCTCGGTTCGTGTCCCTTAATTTCCGGTCGAGTTCCGGATCCGGATCAAAATAGTCCTCAATGGCGCGTTTATGCCGAGCCGTGACGAGGAATATCTCGTCGATCCCAGCTTCCGTAAGTTCATCAATTACATGATGAATGGTAGGCAGGCGACCCACCGGCAGCATTTCTTTGGGCAGAGACTTGGTTAATGGGAGGAGGCGGGTGCCGAGGCCGGCGACGGGAACAATCGCTTTTCGAATCATGTCATTTCCTGCCTGGCTTTGCGTACGGTTTCCACAAGATCTCTGGCTCGATTCGTTACTGTAGTCCAATCTTTGTTCGCTATGCAGGTCTTGTCGACCAGACAGCTTCCAACGGCAACCGCGCTAGCACCTTCCGCCATGAATTTCCCGGCATTCTCGAGGGACACGCCGCCTGTTGGAATGAGGTTGACCTGGGGTAGAGGAGCCTTTATATCGCGGAAATACCCGGGGCCGAATGTGGTCGCCGGGAACACCTTTACGAAATCGGCACCACATTCCCATGCTGTGAGAATTTCTGTAGGAGTGAGGGCGCCAGGTATGGCAATTGTGCTATACCGCCTGCATACCTCAATCACTTTGGGATTCAGGGCCGGGGCTACAATGAACTCCGCGCCCGCAAGGATTGAAGCCCGGGCCGTCTCTGGGTCTAGTACCGTCCCTGCGCCAATAAGAATCTTGCCAGCCATTTCTCGGCTGCATGTTGTGATGGCATCCAACGCCCCAGGCGTGGTCAGCGTGATTTCAATCGCACTTATTCCGCCCTCATGAATGGCGTGTACCGTATCGATCAATACATCGGAACGATCTGCACGGATAATTGCTACGATACCACTGTCGAGAATGTGGTCCATATTGTCCTGGTTTGCTGACATTACACGCTCCATGTCCACACTATCGCTGTAGTTTCGTGCCTGATCCGGTCAATTGAGATGCGATATCATCCGCAGTGGCCCAGGAGATATTACCAGGCACCGAGTGTGCTAATGCCGCCGTGGCATTTCCGAACTGCAGACCGGTGCGGGCATTGTGCGTGAGATAACCATACAGAAATCCACCAGCAAATGCGCCGTTGGCACCGGCCGCGTCAACCACGTCTACCTTGTATTCCTGGTCTGCGAGCGGCCGGTTTTTCGTGCCGGTTCCTATCACAACGGATGCTTTCCAGCTGCAGATTCTCGGTGTGTCGAACCTGTGGTCGGTAACTGAGACTATCGGAGTTCCATGGTCACTCTTCAATCGCTCCGCAAGCGTTTCCAAATCCATTTCGTCAGGACACATCCGCATTGCCGCCCGCTTCGTGGTTAATATGATTTCAGCGTGCTGACAGAATTCCTGGATGTCCTGGACATACTCTTCTGAGCCGTCTGCGAAATAGTCGCCTAAAGACACACAGATCGCGCAGTCCGAAGCTTGAGCTCTATCGCTTGCAGCCCGAAACAGGGAGAGCGAGCCGGCATATCTGATAGCCGCATCGAGGTCCAGGTACAACAGGCGAGATTCGTCCAAAATGGACCAATCGAGTTCAAACTCAGATCCATTGCCAAACGTCGCGCCAGCCATATCCTCTATATCTACCGTTGTTCTGGGTGCGCTTCCCTTTTCGGTGTAAACGAGTCCAACGCGACCTTGCTCAGACCGTCGCGACGAGCTGGTATCCACATTGTGCTCTCGAGCCTTGTTGATGATTTTTTGGCCGAGGGGATTGTCTGCAACGATAGACACCCAGGCTGTGGAGAGTCCCATCCTGCTGGCCGCCACAGCCGTCTCGAGGGACTGTCCGGCCACATGGACCTGGACAGAATTAACCTGTTCAATTCTACCAAAACCCGGCGCCACCAGGCGCAAAAATCCGTCCCCGAACGTGACAAGGTCATATCGGGATTGTGATTCGGTCATGATACTCCGGGAAGAAATGTATTACAGGGCTAGTCGTTCTGCGGTAGTAGCAATACGGTCGATTTCCGCGTGGTCGATACGGCCATCGGCTTGAGCCTGGATGAAGAGGTCTGCAATGGTCCTCGCGTCCTGAATCGAGGCACGCCCCGTAATCATCGCTTTTGCCAAATTCCTGGCTATGGTGCGTGCTCGGGAATCGTCGTATCCGGGCGGTATCATGGCTTGTATTCGTTCCTGCAGTCGAGCCTTTTTTGCCTTCTCCAGGAGATTCACAAGTTCACCAGGATTGAGACTACCATCACTCCGAGCGGCCTCGACATCTGATATGAGAGATCGGAGCTCCTGTCCTACGCCGGAACCACTCTGTCTGGTGCTTTGTGCATCCGAAACTTGACCTGATGAGGATTCTTTGGGGGGACTGTCCGGTTCCAGAGCCTTGTCGATAACGGCGTCTACGATGCCAGCTCGATCAGCGACTCTGAATATTGCATTGGTCTCTTCTTCGTCCACATGGCCATCACTCTGGGCCTTCACGTACAGTTGCCCTAGTTCCAGGATATCACCGGGCTTTGCTTTTCCATCTTTCAGGGCCTGCATTGCAGCCGCCGTAAGGAACTCCGCGCCACCAAGGCTGCTTTCTGAAGCAACGGATGTTGGCGTCTGCTCATCGTCCCCCATGGGAAAAACCTCACTTGCCAGAAGACGTGCGGCATCGAACGAGCTGCCCAGGTCCACGAAGCCAACGACGACTGTTCCAACTGCAATAGCCATGAAGAAGACAAAAAGGACCAGAAAACCTCGAGCTTTTCCATCCATGAGCAACTCCAACTGAAACATTGATTCCGGGATACAAGCTTATGGTGCCAGCGTTTTAGATGCTATATCGGTACCAGGATCGATCGAGTCCAGGAACCTGAGCGATTTCAACTCTCTCGTGTCGTCCATGTGATATGCGAAGAATGACCGTATCACGCGGTTTGTCTCATGACGTGACTGTCGGGACGGGCGGATGATGCTGAGTCGATCTAATGGGTGCGCCTGTAAGCGTGCCAGCATTCGGACCGTTCCCAACGAGACTTGAATAGCGTCCGTATCTTGCGATCGGCAACCTCTGCAAAGCATGCCACCAAGCGGTGCGCTAAACCTAAGGGATTCTTCCTGAAGACCCTCCCCACAGGCTACGCATTGCTCAAACTGTGGGGCATAGCCGAAGCTCATAGCGAACCTCAATTGAAAACCCCAGAACAGTAATTCTGCTACCACTGGTTGCTCGCGATTCAGCGCATCTAGCACCTGCAATATCAGATCAAACAGTTCAACGCTTGGCTCTTCGCCGATTACGAGACGATTGACAAGTTCCGAGACCGCACCGGCATAGGACATACGAGTCAGGTCTTCACCGAGATATCGGTAAGATTGAACTACCTCAACCTGATTTAAAGTCTGAAGATCCCTTTGCTCTTTGTGTCGAAACGTAATCGAAATGTGGGTAAAAGGCTCCAGAGCAGAGGCGCGCTGATTCTTGGACTTCCTGGCGCCCCGAGCCACAAGCTTAATTTTGCCAAATTCTCTCGTGTATACGGTAACCAGCAGACTTGAATCGCCCATGACATAGCGGTTCAATACGATTGCTTGGGTTTGACTGATGGACATTCATAGCTCACTCTGGCCTAGGGGCCAATGGGTTTTTCCTATCACCATCAACCTTATCCTGTTCAGCGTCCCTGAAGCGAAACACCATCTCACCATCACGAGCCATGCCATGCTCTTCACGAGCTTTGCGTTCGATATTCATGCGCAGCTGCGTATCGCTGACAGGATCTTTCTTCAGCATCTCCAATTCGGAAGTAAGGTCCATCCTCTGTGCTTCAAGTTTGCTCACAGACATTTCCAACTCGGATCTACGCTGCTCCAGTTCCCACATGCTGTACCATCCAAAGTGTCCGCCTATGTACACATACGTAAAGGTGGACATCAGAACAATACCGAGGATCCAGCGACCCGCCCCTCGAGATGCACGAGGGCGCTTGCGCGCGCCTGCCGCGTTTGAGGCATCGTAATATTGTGGCGAGCTTTTAGTCGTGGATCTGGCCACGTGTTCTGCCTCCGGTGACTACGATCCTGATCGGAGCGCTGAACGCCCGGAATAACGGGCATTGCTGCCAAGCGCTTCCTCTATTCGCAGCAATTGATTGTACTTTGCGATCCGTTCTGATCGGGAAAGGGAACCTGTCTTGATTTGGCCGGCGTTGGTTGCGACGGCGATGTCTGCTATGGTGGTGTCTTCAGTCTCGCCTGAACGGTGCGAGATGACAGCCGTGTAGCCCGCTGTTCGCGCCATTTCAATGGCATTCAGCGTCTCCGTAAGCGTACCTATCTGATTTACTTTGATCAGAATACTATTGCCGATGCCTTCCGCGATACCCCGACTCAGTCGTTCTGTATTAGTAACGAACAGATCGTCTCCCACCAACTGGATTCTGTGTCCAAGCCGTTCTGTGATATTTTTCCAGGCATCCCAGTCGTCCTCGCCCAAGCCGTCCTCAATCGAAACTATATGGTAGGCATCGATGAGGCTTTCGTAGAATGAGATAAGCTCGTCCGAGGATTTTTCGGGCTCCGTTTCGGCCATCAACTTGTATGAGTCTCCCTCATAAAACTCGGTAGCCGCCGCATCCAGGGCAATAACTATATCGATGCCCAATTCGTATCCGGCCTCGGTAATTCCTTCCTTCAATACCTGGAGTGCCTCTTCATTCGAGGTGAGGTCAGGCGCAAACCCACCCTCGTCCCCGACTGCTGTAGAATATCCCTTTTTGTGGAGGACTTTCTTCAGGCCATGAAAGGTCTCGGCACCCATGCGAAGTCCCTCGGCAAAACTCGAGGCTCCGATCGGCATGATCATAAACTCCTGAAGATCTACGTTATTATCAGCATGGGCGCCACCGTTGATTACGTTCATCATCGGGACAGGCAACACATTGGCGTTCACGCCACCCAGATATCGATACAGCGGCAAACCCAGATCGGCTGCGGCTGCATGAGCCACAGCGAGCGACACACCAAGAATGGCGTTGGCGCCGATATTCTCCTTATTGAATGATCCATCGATCTCGATCATGCGACTGTCGATGGCAACCTGTTCAGCGGATTCCCATCCCCGGAGTGCGCTGGCCAACGTGTCATTTACGGCGGCCACTGCCGACTGTACTCCCTTGCCTCCGTACCGTTTCTGATCCCCATCACGTCTTTCCCAAGCCTCGTGTGCACCGGTGGACGCACCAGATGGGACAATTGCCCTGCCAAACGCCCCGCTCACAAGCGTCACGTCCACCTCAATGGTGGGATTTCCTCGAGAATCAAGCACTTCGCGGGCATGGATTTCAGCAATTGCACTCATTATAGCTCCAGCTCTATTTCAGAAACTCAAAGGACTTGTGGACACATATCTTTGTCTGTTTAAATGCGGCTATATAATATACTTTGCGGGCCCGAAACGTCAAGCACATCATCATGGTAAAGTCAGTGTTCTTATTTCCCTATTCACTCTGGCGAGGCCGATCAATAAATCCTCGAGACGGGCATTGTATTCTTCATCAGTGAGGCTCTCGCTGTTTGGTTTGAGGCTGTCAATTGTATTCTGGAGATCACGTGACTGTAGTTCGAGAGATGCCACTCTAGCGCTGTCCTCAGGAGACAGGGCCCGTTTCAATGTTGCGGACGCCGTTGGATTCCCGAACGTGATGGTCCGAGCTAGTGCGCCGTCGATATCCTCCCCTCCCGGATCTCGACTGCCTTTCTGGTCGCCGTTGTCGTCAAGCATCGGATGTTCTGTGGCCAATCTTCCCTGGTCTTCGTACCATTCTTCAGTTTTCAGTCTTGAATAGGTGAAGGCCTCAAGTAGCGACACGAAACCGTCCTTGTCGAGATCGCTATTCTCCACGGATAGCGCAGCTAGGAAATGCTCGGGAAACACAGTAGCGATGCGCTCGCCTCCACTCTTGGTGGCTGTAATGATGACTCTGTCTTGCCCACTAAGGGCGTCGATAAATGGCCCACTGGAACTCGACCCATTGACCACCACAATGCGTCCGGCGGAAATGGAATCCATCAGTTCAGACAACCTGGTCGAAGAAAGGTCAGGTCCTGGGATGTTCAGTCTCGCCCCAGACCCGGTTGCACTGCCGTGTCCGATCAGAATTACAAACAGGATATCGCTGGCAGTCACCTTCTGCTTGAGCTCGTCGAATACCTGCTCCACCATGGTTAGCGTAGATTTTCGGGCAGGTAGAGCGGGATCCACGGCTGGATTTGATACCAAAAGATAGAGGTGGTCATCGGGGATACGATGTTCCTCCCGAAGCACATTATACGTACCGCTTGACCAAGTCCAGTGGAGATCTTCATACTTCTCTTCGCCGCCGATTCCACCGACAATCAAGGCATACCTATTGCCCTCGGTATCCTGTGCCAGAGCGTTTGTCGAAATTGACAATTGGATCAGAAGGATCGCAAAGATGCAGGATATGGTTTTGATCATTTCTTCACCTCATTTGGCGAGATCAAACTCGTGTGCCCGATCTCTAGCCGTTTCACCAAATACGCTTACGAAGCGGCTGGCCTCTATCGGTCCCATGATAAGATCTCTTCTTGTCATCATTCGTTGAGCTACTTCAAGGGCTTTGGTCAGCTGATAGTCGGTCATACCTTCAGGGCCGTACCAGCAGAAGGAAGGTACATTCCGCACAGGTGATCCACCGCTGACGACGTTACTTGAAAAACCCACCGTCGACCCCGTACTGAACGTGGTATCAATAGCAGTCTTTGCGTAATCACCCATGAGAATACCGAGAAAGGTCATCCCGGTATCGATCATTTCACCACCCAATTTTATTGAAACCGAGCCATAGGTATTCTTGAGGTTGCTGTTGGTGGTTCCGGCGCCGATGTTCACCCATTCTCCTACGTAGGAGTGGCCCAAAAATCCATGATGTTGCTTGTTTGAATATCCCTGGACTATCGAGGAGACCACCTCTCCGCCCACCTTGCATACGGCCCCAATACTCGTGCCGCCATACAGCGATGTCCCCGCTTGAATTGTAGAACCGGCACCGATACTTGCTGGGCCCTGGATGTAACAGTGGGGCAGAATCCGCACTGCACTTCCCACGAATACTGGACCGTTCGAGGCATCCATTACCGAACCTGGAAGGATCTCTGCGTCGTGTGCCACCGAGATTTGCTGCTCATTGATCAGATGTGAGCCAGCCATCTGCGCGGGCACCGCAGGTGTGGGATTCATTGCCTGAAAATCTCGGTCTAATTCATCACCATTGAGCCTGATCAGATCCCAGGAGTACTCGATCAATGTGGCAGGTACCTCTATCTGCTCCATAGTCTCCCGCACCACCGAGGCGGCCTCGGAACCGGACAAGAGGATTGGCCATCGGGAATCCTGCATGCGCGCTGCAATAAGGGTGTCTCCATTTAGAAAGACACAATCCGGACCATCGAGCGTCAATGTACGGGCAAGGGAGTCGTCCATCAGGACGCGGCCATTTACGTAAAGCGTCACCCCCGCCTCTACCACATTGACAGGGATTTCTGGATTACGTTCTTCGACAAGGCCCTTCAAATTCGGTCGACACCACAGGCTATAGGGGGTGGCCGGGAAATGGGATAGGATCTTCTCTCGCAGGGTTCTGATGCCGCATCGTAGATCAAAAACCGGACGGGAGTAGACCAGAGGTTCGAAGTTAGGATGAAGATCGTCTTCGAATATGCATAGCGTGGGGCGACGGGCCGACATGAGCCTCCGAGGTCAGCTCAGATACTGGATTTTAGTTTATACGCGGAATTGCCGGTTGGTAGATGTGGTCTGGGCCTTCTCATTCAACAGTTACGCTCTTCGCCAGATTTCGTGGCTTGTCCACGTCACATCCCCTGCATACAGCAATATGGTAGGCCAGAAGTTGGAGAGGAATCACGGAGAGCAGTGCGACAAGTACGGGATCTACATCTGGAATGTAGATCACATGGTCGGCCTTCTTTCCTATCCAGGCGTCGCCCTCGGTCGCAATCGCAATGACACGGCCTTGACGAGCGCGAACCTCCTCAATATTGCTCATGATCTTGTCGTAGATTCGGTCCTGTGTAGCGATAAACACCACGGGCATATCTTTGTCAATAAGAGCGATTGGTCCGTGCTTCATTTCAGCAGCGGGGTAACCTTCAGCGTGGATATATGAGATCTCCTTCAACTTGAGCGCGCCCTCAAGTGCAACAGGGAAGTTGAAGCATCTGCCCAGATACAACGCGTTGTTTCTGTCGGCATACTGTTCGGCGATCTTTTTGATTTCGTCATTCAGGCTGAGAATCTGCTCGATCTTGCCCGGTATCTTGGCTAGATCAGCGGCAATTGCCTGTCGACGTTCCTTGAATTTATCTCGTACCTGCCCAAGCATCAGAGAGATCATGGCGAAGACCGAAACTTGTGCCGTAAACGCCTTGGTGGATGCGACACCTATTTCTGGTCCGGCATGAATATAGATACCGGCGTCACACTCGCGGGCAATGGTGGAACCGACCACGTTGCATATTCCCAGGGTTCGGGCGCCCAACTTCTTTGCCTCTTTTACCGCGGCCAGGGTGTCTGCCGTTTCACCCGATTGGCTGATCGCGAATACCAGTGTTTCTTCATCAACGATTGGTTTGCGGTATCGGAATTCGGATGCGTAGTCGACCTCGACGGGGATGCGGGTCATTTCCTCGAGCATGTACTCAGCTACCAACCCGGCGTGCCAGGAGGTTCCGCATGCGGTAAGTACGATCCGCTTAATCTTCTTGATTTCGTCGTCATCCATATTGAGACCTGACAGTACCGCTGTGCCCCGTTCCACATCAAGCCGCCCGCGAATGGAGTTGGTAATAGCATTTGGCTGCTCATATATCTCCTTGAGCATAAAATGCTCAAAACCTCCGCGTTCAATCGCGTCGAGATCCCAGGTAACTTGGATCTCTTCAGACTCCAGCGACTCTCCCTCTATGGATTCGATTCTCACATCATCGGCGGTAAGAATCGCCATTTCACCATCCTGAAGGTATATGACGCGATCCGTATGTTCGATAAGAGCAGCCACGTCTGAAGCAAGAAAGCGTTCCTCGTCATGCATACCCACAACTAGGGGACTTCCCTGGCGTGCTGCTACGATGGTATCAGGTTCATTCTTGCTTATTGCCGCCAGTCCATAGGTGCCATCCACATGATGCAACGCAAGACGCACCGCTTTTGCGAGATCTCCGGTGTAGTAGAATTCGCTTATGAGATGTGCCAGCACTTCTGTGTCTGTCGAACTCTCGAATTTATGTCCCTTGGCTTCTAGCCAGGTCTTCAGGACCTCGAAGTTCTCAATAATACCATTGTGCACTACTGCAATAGTGCACTCGCCGTCCACATGTGGATGGGCATTTACGGCATTCGGCTCGCCGTGTGTAGCCCAGCGTGTGTGGCCGATTCCAAAGCCAACATCGAACTGTTCCTCTTTGAGATCAGATTCGAGGTTTTCAAGACGCCCGACGGACTTGACCGTGTGTAGATTATGAGCTTTCAGGCCAGCTATTCCTGATGAATCATAACCTCGGTATTCTAGCCGTTTCAAACCGCCTAGAATGATGGGAGTAATCTCTCGTTTTCCGATGTAGCCAACGATTCCGCACATGGACTATCTTCCTCTGATTAGAAACCATTCGTATACACATCTGGAAGACCTATTTGGCCTTTTTAATGATGTTAAATCACTGGAGAGACTACTATCAAAGGTCCCTCCGTTTCCTGCTTTCTGCTTAGCAGTTAGGCCAAACCCTTCTGCCGCCGCAGGAACCACTCGAGCGCCAGGAAGAGAAGCACTGCGGTGAATAGGGGCGGTGTGTCGCGAAGGTCCTCTTCATGCACCATAGATGATGTTTGCTTCACCGGAGGGATCAGATCTGGCAGTGAGTTCGCCTCTGAAGGCTGAAGATACTCCCCTCCGGTATTTGAGGCAATACGTTTGAGCACATCGCTGTGCAGTGTGGCATCGGTAAATTCGGCCACCGATTCGGCAACACTGAATCCGCTCTGGTCCCTGGCTCCTATGTCATCGGGTGAACGTACGGAAACGTCAACACGATGCATTCCACCCAGCTTGGGGACATACTCCGCCCTGTAAGTACCGTCGTCGCCGAACGTCCAGTCGAGTTCGATGGGTTCGGCTTTACCGGTGGGTCCGGTTACCTGTGCCCACACCGAAGCGTCATTCACCGGTTTAAAGGATTTGTCAAGCACACGCGAAGTGATAATGACCGGCTCGTTCTCCGTATAGGATTCTTTGTTCAACGCTACGGCAACCTGACTCGTCGAAGTAAGTGATAGCCAGCGTACCATCTGTTGCCAGAACCTCTCGTGCGACTCATCCTCCGATTCCATGAACATTTGCCAGCGCCACGTGCTAGCAGATGTAAATGCCATGGAGCGCCCTTCACCGTACCTTTGGACGGCCAGAATTACGTTCGATCCCTCGAGCAAGTCCGCAGATGGATCGATGGCCAGCACCGATGCTCCGGGCTTAATGTCCCCGACCCGATTGTATCCCGTTAGTTCGGGCAGTCTATCCCAGATTTTAGCGCTGGTTTCAATGTCTGTGGTAATTCTCATCAAAGGATGTGAGCGTCCATCAGCTGTCGGGCCCATCCGAAAAACGCGGTCGACGAGACCAATACCCCACGTCCCCCCACCGAGTGATGTGTCCAGACGAACCGGCAGGGCATCCTCCACCGGCGTTCCCCCGTAGCCTCCCTCAGCAAAGGATCCGTCTCCCCCCAACATCAGAAGGCCCCCGCCCCGAATGCTGACGAACTC
>JABIQT010001115.1 GCA_018667995.1 Candidatus Latescibacterota bacterium | reverse complement strand
ATTTTTCTGGTGTGGATGATGAAGACCATGCTATTGCGGGCGGGGGGCATGGCGATGTACCGGTCTGCACAGCCTTTGTTCCTGGGTATACTGGTCGGGTATGTGTTCGGAGCTGCTCTGGCGATGTTAGCGGACGTTCTGTTCTTTCCGGGGGCATATCATGAGATTCAGATATACTAAAGAATCTCTCCTGCGCTGTTCTTCCCACACATCAAATCGCCCGGATCATCACGCCGGCAGACGTCAGCATCGGAAATCTTAGCACCACAAGCTGCAAGATTCAGAGAGAAGGGCACTCTCGCAGTTGACTGAGCGGTGGGCACCAATCTATACAGGGCTTTGTCGCAGCTCGATGGGCTCGAACTGATTTGCATAAGCATGTACGGCAGGCGTACCGCCAAGATGCAGAAGAAGGATCCGGCTATCTTTCCCGAAGCGATTGTTACACACCAGATCAAGGAGACCACGCACCGCTTTTCCCTCATACACGGGGTCCGCCATCAGCCCCTCCGACCGTGCCAGAAAGTCTATGGCTCGGTACGTCTCCTGGTCTGCAATTCCGTAGGGACTCATATCACTGGCTACGATCTCAACGTCCCCTGGTTGAACTCGGATAGGAACATCGAGATCGGTAAGCGTGGCGTTGGATAGACGCAACACGCGTTCACGCTTAATATCGGTTTCGTAGTCATCTGGAATACCGATGACACGGCAGATACAGTCCAGCGCCTTGAATCCGGCGATCAGACCTGCCTGCGTCCCGCCGCTACCCGTACAATGTACCACATAGTCAAAATGGGTTCCGAGCGATGACATCTGTGATACGATCTCTGCGGCACAGGCTACGTAGCCGAGGCTGCCGAGACGGTGATCCGAGCCTCCTCCAGGAATCAGATAGGGTCTGTGGCCCTGGGTTTCAAGGTAATCGCCGAATTCGTCCAGGGGCCCGTTGTCCTCTATGGGGCGGTCCGTATCGTCCAGGTAGAGATCCGCACCCATCACACTGCTGAGCAGGATATTGCCCACCTTTCGATAGTGTTCACCCGCGTCCTTGGTCCATCCATAGTGGAGCAGGGAGCATTTAATTCCTGCCCTTGCCGCGGCGGCGGCCGTCTGCCGAGTGTGATTCGATTGAATGGCTCCCACAGTGGCCACCATATCAGCGCCAGTTTCGACAGCATCTCCCACAAGAAATTCGAGCTTTCGGGTCTTGTTGCCGCCACCGGCAAGCCCCGTCAGATCATCGCGTTTTATCCAGACCTCCCTGCCAACCTCTCTGCTGAAATTGGGCAGCGGATGTATGGGCGTAGGCAATTGTGCGAGTGGCAGGCGCGGCCAACCGGGGAGTTGCCGCAGTGCTTGCACCTGGTCAGAGCTTGCAGACATTACCGGGATCCTGTGGATCTTTTGAATGGCTATATGGGCCATCAAAAGAGTGTAAGTCGAGATCGATTTTGCGGAATCTTCCGGATATCAGGATTATGTAATCTAGACAGATACGGTCGCTATACCCATGGAAGAGATGCTTGTTACGGACAACCTCATCTGTGACGACAGTTTCATTGCGCGTGTCTCCGCTATGAATATCGTGCTAATCGATTGCGTCTCCATGAGAGTCGGCCCCCAAGGTCGCTACGACAGCGCAGAGCCGAGCCACCAAACTAACTGAAACAACTATATGGATCAGCAACCTACCCGACACAGTAGCGGTAGAGTGGTTTCACATTGTCGGGAAGTTTCTCGTACACATCAGGGCGAATGAGCTCCATTTCATAGTTCTTGCCCCCTGTCTCGACGACCATCTGCGTGTGCTCCGGCGTTCCGATCATAGTTGGATTGAGATTTAGCCACCATGGCGCATAGCGAACGATCATCGCTACCCGCGGTGCGTCGCTGAGATTGGTCGCCACGGAATGCCATAGGCGACTGTCTCCGACAAAGACACTCCCGGCGGGACCCGTTACGTGCATTTCGGTGGGGTAGGGCGCGTCACGATCTACTTCTTCCATATCCCCGCCCGAAGGGTTTCTTGCAGATCTGTGGCTGCCTGGTATTGCGAGCGTTCCGCCATTTTCGGCTGTGAAGGAAGTCAACATCCAGATGGTGGATAGATGCATCGTCACATCCGGATAGGGGGCGACCACGTGTGAGGCATTTGTTTGGTTGAATGGCCAGTCGGCATGCCAGTATCCACGATCGTTGCCGGGATAGTTAATCACACAGTCTGTACAGGAAATTCGGACGTAAGAACCGAAGAGGTCTTCCGCGAGATCCATGATTCTGCGGTCTGCCAGATAGGGAGCAAAGCTCTGGGTGTGGTTAATCACTTGCCTGAGATTTCCGACTCCCTTATTCCCAATTCTATGTCCCCTGGAGCGGGTTTTCTTCATCTCCTCTTCCGAATCTGCTGCGTGCTCTGATTGAACTTGCACGACCTGTTTCCGGACATCGTCAATCTTGTCCGCAGGGATCACGTTCTCGATCACACAGAATCCGTCCGTGTCAAATTGCCGCTTCAATTCCGATGCCACACTATCCTCCGGTCTGTTGTCGTAAAGCTTCTATTGATCCTCAGGTGAACATACTATATACTTACGCCTGCGCATGGTGGCAACGGTATTTCCGATTGGTATATACTTGAGATGTTGACCTGTAAGAAGCTCGAAAGGCACGCATGTTCAGTGTGGGTATTATAGGAATAGGCAGCATTTCTGAAGGCTACGGTGAACCGGATGATCCGTATGCCTACTGCCACGCGGCAGGGATTCTCCACAGCGACAGAGTTCAGCTGCGTGCCGTCGCCGACCTGGACGAGAATCGGCGTGAACGATTCAGAATCAAGTGGGGCCGTTATTTTCCGGAGGCCACCAGTCACAACAGCGCCCGCTCTTTGCT
>JABIQT010000452.1 GCA_018667995.1 Candidatus Latescibacterota bacterium | reverse complement strand
GTCAACCCACATTCTTTCTTTCGGGGCGTCAATGGGGGATATTCACGATCCGGGTACCTGAGGACTTTAATTCGAAAAGCCTACTATGGACACTGAAGGTCAGAGGTCAAACAACCGCAATCCCTATGCATCTCAACCCCCTCTGGGAGGTCTCTCCGCTTCTGGAGGCGACCATAGGGAACACGCCTCCGACCATCTGGTTCTCCAGAAATGGTCCCCCACATCAAGGCCCTCCCTTAGGAATTCACCACGCATTATCTACGACGGCGGACACCCCCATGGAGATAACGATCTGGACCAATGATGACGAAGTAATCGACCCATACCGGAGGGGACGTCCGGGACCAAAGGTCATCGTTACCTGGAGCAAGTTTCGTGGGACCGGGGAGGTTTCGTTCAACAAGTCCCGACCTCCGATCAAGGTGATGGACGGAAGTAGCACGGTTATCGTCACGTTTTCTGAATCGGGGGAGTATTTGCTTCGAGTGCAGGCGAATGATCTGACGCGAGAGGGGGGCGGCGGTACCCAGTGCTGTTGGACCAATGCACTGGTACGCGTAACGGTTATGCGCTGACACCATCCGACAGATCTGTCAATGCCCGGAGTCTGGAGAAGGGTGCTTATGCTTGAGCGAGATCGAAGATTGCTCTCGTATAATATGCAGCAGACTATTTCATTCTAAACGGTAGCCGCACGATAACAGAACGCGGGTATTCCTCATCTACCGGCTTAAACTGCCATATGCCCGCGGCATCTGCCAGGCAACGGGCAAGCTCCCTGTTTCCCGTTGTATTTTCGAGTATTTCTGCACCAGCAACGCGCCCGTCCGGTATCACTTCCACAGCAAGCACCACTACCCCATTCAGATCTGGTTGATCTCTTAAGACGAAGGAACATGGAAGTATCGAGGCAGAATGCGTCCGCATTACCGATGCTACTGCCTCCGCAGCACGTTCCGGAGGCACCGGTGTGGACTCCGCCCTACTAAGTGGAATGGGAAGGAGCGCAGGCAGTTCGATACTCGGGGGCTCGGTTCGAGGCAAATTGATTACGGAATCAGCGGAAGCGGTGGATAGAAGCGTCTCAGGTGTCTCAATGACGGTCGAGGGGGCTTGAGTAACAGGCTGATGCCCCGCACAGGACACCAGGTTCAAAACAACACAGCCTGCCAACACTTTCCCCATGGCGCGACGCGCCACCGCCCTCTTAGACCGTTGGTACATATGGGACGAAGGCCGCCAAGAGGCAACCACTGGTGTGACTTGTTGTCTGATCACTTCTTTCCATCTGTTGTTGGAGCGGTTCGAAGCATATCCTTGTAGATCTGAGCGTATATCCTGTCGCGTGGAACGCAGCCTGAAACAAACTGACCGAGTTCATTGTGCTTGCCTCGCATGAGAGCAGTACACTGACTCACCGTTATGCATACTTTTTTGCGCTCCATGGCCCCCGTGGATCTCACGTCGCTTACAAAATCCGGATAGGCGAATGCACCCCGTCCCGTTCCAGCAATCGTGACACGCCCGCCTCCAATATTCGCAGCCGCAGCGTTGACCATGTACTGCTGCAACCAACTGTATCCGGTGCCCACTACGACCAACTCCGGGTGGGCCTTCTGTATGGCTGACGTGCACCGAAAGTGCCTGGCGACGCCATACAGGGGGTGTTCCGGTGCTTCATACCCATCAATGGGTGGTTTCTCCGCGGGCCGTCCCACGTGTGGGTTGTAGTATGGGCTACCCATCGTCACGTTTACCATCTTGACCCCGCAGTCCTGGAGCATGCCAATGACCTGAATCGGTTCCGTCATATCTTCACGAAGAGGATCGGCCTGATCAACACCGAATGCCGTCGTGAACGGAACGTCGAAGGGTTCTCTCGGTTTGCCCAGCGAGGTCTCTGGGTCCATTGTATATGGAATACCATCATAGACGTTCATGCGTGAGGCGACAATGAGTTGGTCATCAGTTGCTTCACGGATCTTGGCGATGACATTTCTTACGAAACGCGTCCTGTTTTCCAGCGAACCACCATATGGTCCGGGGCGCGATCGTGCTGACAATAACTCGGATAGCAGATATCTGTGACACTGCTTGACATCCACGAAATCAAATCCTGCTTTCCAAGCAAGCACGGCAGCAGAGGTGAACGTATCCTCGAGTTTCTCAAGATATCCATCAGAGAGGATTGGATAATCCTCGGTCACCGGTAATTTTCTGACCTTGTCAACGAATGTAACGGGATCCGCTGCTGAATCATGGCAGGCTATCAATGGTTTTCTGTGGCTGTAGCGTCCCGAATGTGTGAGCTGCAGGCCTACGACCAAATCGTCATCTGATCCAAATTTACTGCGATGCGCGGTCCGTGATTTCGTGAGCAGGTCTTCGTACTCAGCAGCATTTCCGTCGTGAATCCAAAGCTGTCGAGTATTGGCTCGCGCCTCTTCCAATACTGCAGTGGCCTCCCCCCAGATCATCTTGGCTCCACCTTCGGCGAAGCGCTGCCAACGACGGTAGACATAATCATCGGGAGATCCTTCCAGCGTCCCATCACAGCCTTCCATAGGATGAATAGAGAGACCGTTACCAATGGTGCGATCGCCCAGCGTAACCGGATTCCACAGTGAGCTGAGATCATCCGTCAGACGCACAT
>JABIQT010001114.1 GCA_018667995.1 Candidatus Latescibacterota bacterium | reverse complement strand
CCAACCTGGAAGAGCCGAGCGGGGCGACTGTCTGGCTCATCTGGCTGCACCGGTCTCATAGGTCCGAGCAGTTCGATCGATTCCGCCTTACGAATATGGCGTAATGTCGATGGTCAGATTGAGCTCATCGGCCGTCTGTTCCAAAGGATCGCACCAGTCGCGATATGACACGTGGGGTGGGACAACTACTACCGCTTTCATTGAAAAGAGTATAGTGCCGCTCATGGGAGCGGCAGATGTGCCTGTCTCCATCTCATCGACATTGATGTTATTCTGCGCCAGAATTTGAGTGATGGCATTCACTATGCCTTCGTGATCAGCTCCGGTCACAGAAACCCGAAATGGAATCCAGCCCTCATAGGCTTCAAGCTTGTCCGGCGCCGTTCGCCGAGTGGAGATCTGAAGTCCCTCCTTATTCAGAAGCGTAAGAGCCGCTTCCAGAGACTGCAGTTGATGCTCTGGGACAGATGCAAGGACGATCATCGCGAAGTCTCCTCCCAGGCGCGCCATCCTGCTCTCTTCGACGTTCCCGTCGTGCTTGAGTACAACCTGCGAAAAACGATCGACAAGTCCGACCTGGTCCGGCCCCACTAGCGTTACTACTAACTGCGTGCGCATAATATCTCCTAGGTGTTACATTACTGATGTGTGACGTGTACTATCTCTCCAAAACATCCTGTTAGAATTCCTCCGTATCGGCATTAGACCAATCAGAGTCGCCTGGATTACCGGCATTCGCCTCGGCTATTCGCAGATCGTGGCGTCTCAATTAATTGCTTTGGGGTGCGAAGGATGGTTACACGGTCGTACCCATAGACAGGCATTGTGAGTTGGTACGAGCTTATCCTGCAGATGGTAGTGATGCCGGTTACCAACGAAAGTAGTATCGAAGAGCCGTGCTGCCGTGTGTTCAGATTGCCACGACAAGCTCAACCCGTTCTATAGTGATGTGGCACATTGTGTCGCTTCTGATCCATATGTTCACGGTGGCCTGAATCCCGGCTGTACCGACTGACTGCCTGTAAACAATACTAGTTCTTCTATATTCTACCGATATCTGAAAACCAACCCGGCGCCATTGCGTCAGATGCGACTGTTGTGGAAATTGGGTACCTAAGATGTTTGGGGAGCGTCTGCCGTGATCAACGATTGCTGAGGGGTAGTACCGTTTGGGAGGCGAAAAGTAGGTGCGTCCAAAGACGTGTCTTACTGCTATGCGTGAATCCTACTGCCTCTACACGCCGTGCCGTCCTCGTCGTCGGCGCCGCTCAAAGTACCGATCCCCTTCTGTATGCGGCGGGGGCCTGTTCGTGGCCAGATAGACGAACGCACCAAGGATGAGAACCAGTCCGTAAGTGCAGATGATGGTCTCCCCGGTGGGCCAGTCATATTGAAATGAAAGCATCACGCCGGCGCCACTTACCACGATCCCCATACCCCATCCCAGAAGCAACCGGACTCCGATTCGATCGGAAAACATGATGGCGAATACAGAGGGTACGATTAAGTAGGTAAATACCAGAAGAACACCGGCTGTGGCGACCGCATAGGATACGACAATCCCGAAGGACACATAAAAGAGAAAATCCCACCACTTTATTGCCATGCCGGCGGCCTTAGCACCTTCCGGATCCAGTGATATTCGTAACATAGGTGCGCGGAACACCCAATGAAAAACCCCGACGATGGAATAGAGGACGGCAAGGGTGAAGATCTCATCCCATGATACAACCAGGATGCTACCCACCAGCATACTCTTAATATGATCTCCCCCTTCGGGGGCCCTGCTAAGTACTGCGATTGCCAGCGAAGCACTTACGGCATATACGACACCAATTAGCGCCTCCTGAGGTATCCCATGCTTTCTAGTGCGTGTCAATGTGAAGATGGCCGCGCTTATGAAGGTAAATGTCAAGGACCACCAATATGCCCCACCTTCCTGGAGTTCTCCGCCAAGCAGGAATCCGATGGTTGTTCCAAGCACAGCCACTTGAGCCAGCGCAAGATCGACAAAGATGACGCCTCGCTCCACAACGTGAATGCCCAGATAGGCGTGGATGGCCGCGAGAATTACGCTTGCTACAAAGGGCGCTGCAAGCAGTTCCAGTATTTCAATGTCCATGATCAGGTCTCAAGATGTGGAAAAGGTGCCGATGGTGCCGATTAAGAATCATAGAATACGTTTCTGGGTACTGTCACGCAATGCGTTTGTTGCTCGTCAAATCGGGGTCGAAGTTGGAGGAGTATGGGACATCTCCCGTACCATTTGGATTTCGTTAGCATCGTATGGTGTGCCGTCCTCGCGCAGCAGATCGTGCTGCCAGATTTTCGGAGGCGGCGCACCAGCCTTCGACTCCCATGGTAGATAAGTCTGCGTACGCCCGGCCACCCATCCCCAGTGGTACCAGCCGATACGGTGCTCCGAAAAAATGGGTAGAATCTCCGCGAAGGTATTGCCATGTCCGCGCCTGAGCCATTCTGTGCAAAGGACGGGGCGGTTGTACGCCTCGCAGGCCGAAAGATACCCGCCTATTGCTTCAGCAGACTGGTAGTAGTGAAATGTTATGATGTCTGAGAGGTCCATTGATCGTATAGAAACGGGATCTTTATACGTATTCCACATCCAGGGACCCGTTGTCAGCGGCTGAATGGGGCTGGTTTCCCGCGCCCAGGCAAAGACGGAATCCAGCAGGGGTAGGCTCTTCTCCCCCATCTCGGAATTCCCAGGCTCGTTGTAGAGGTCCCAGATGAGTACCCGGGGATCTTCTGCGAGATAGCCAATGAGGTCCTTCACGTACCGTTCCAGATCGGCCCAGGCAGCCGGATCAGCCATGCGCTCAAAACCCGGACTTGGTACCCACTGACTGTTGTGTACACCGGGCACTGGTTCCGCCTGAGGTCCAAGATACGGCTCTCTGCCGGAGAAAGCGCAGTCACAGAACAGGATAACCATGGTACTGATACGGTGTTTCTGGGCAATACTCAAGAACGTATCCAGGCGTGCCTTCATCCCCGTGGGATCCGATTCCCAGACAAGATACTGGATGAATATCCGGACGCTGTTGTAACCTGCCTGTTCCGCCCATCCCAGCTCTTCATCGATCGTATGAGGATCGAAAGTCTCTGCCTGCCACATTTCTGTCATATTTACAGCTGTTCGCGGTAGGTAATTGAATCCTCGAATATGTCCGATCTGATCGTACCATTCGTGGGCGCGATCGGCAGGCCAACGTAGGTGAGAGTTACTCATTTCGACTCCTGTAACGTAAAGTGCTTGCGCAAGTTGGGCGAGCTAAACAACATAGGAAATCCAGCGAAGAACAATCATCCCGAACCATGACCATGGGGAGAATCTATAACATGTTTAGTACGGAGGAAATACCACCGGACCAGATTGCCGGGGTGGAGCCCTTGTGGGCGCCGTTTCAACAGTCCTTCTGTGTGACGCGAAGTATCAACAATCTGGATAGCGCCCGTACATGTCCATCTCTCAGAACAGTGACTGACGCGCTCGTCCGATATATCTGGCAGCAGGAAGAGTTACCTATCATTCGGTGGATGGAGCTAACCAGTTCTCGGATCGAGATGGTTCGGGCAGGATTGGCACGTCATTTCGGCTGCGATACCGATGAGATCAGCATTGTCCGGAACAGCACCGAGGCGCTTCAAATTTTGTTACTAGGAATTCCGCTCGACGCAGGCGATGAGGTGCTGACCACCACACAGGATTATGGATCCATGCTTGCCGCCCTCGAATACAGGCAGAGGCGGGACAGTGTGACTGTAAACAGAATTGACCTCCCTACCCCTCCCGAATCCATGGATCAGATCGTTGACTTGTTTAGGCAGGCGATCACACCTCGGACACGGCTGATACTCGTCTCGCACATGGTTAATCTGACGGGACAGATACTGCCTGTAGCCCGGATCTGTGACATGGCGCGGAACCAGGGCATCGAAGTGATCGTGGACGGCGCCCAGTCCTTCGGTCACCTGAACTTCAAGCAGGCGGACCTTAAATGTGACTACTTCGGTACGAGTCTCCACAAGTATATGTATGCCCCGCGAGGTACTGGAATGCTATTCATTCGCCGCGAAAAGGTAGCCGCCGTGCCACCTCTGATGGGGGGCGCAATCGCTGGGCAGGGAATCGATGATATCCGGAAGTTCGAAGGTGTCGGAATTCAATCGACTGCCCGTCCTCTGGCAATCGGAGAAGCCGTCGCATTCCAGGACTTAGTCGGACCTGAGCGGAAGCAGGCAAGACTGTACTATCTCAAGCAGCGATGGATGGACCGATTTAACAGAATTGATTCCATGCGGATCAATACCAGGTCGGAGCCCGAAATGAGCTGTGGCATCGGTAATTTCCGAATTGAGGGAGTCGATTCCGGTTCGCTGAGAGATTTTCTCTGGGACAAACATCGAATTGAGGTGCAGAATATCGGTCAATTCGGATCTACCATCCGCGTTTCAGCAAACCTCTATACGACGCTGAGTGAGTTGGACCATTTCTGCGACGTTATCGAAGATGTGGCCCAAAAAGGACTTCCAGACTCCTATAAGAAGGACTGAGTCGGCGGCCTACCAATCCATGGTACCGGGGGATCCTTTGAACGGCCCGACTATATTCCGTGTAATCCAGCCACCATAGAAATCGCCGGATTGAGGCACGACAGGCTCGTCGTTTACGAAGCAGGCGTCCATGGCCGCGGGATAGAAGGCCAGACTGTCTTTTATGGATGCGAATTCCGGCGTTGGATTCGGGTATCGCCATGCGGCTCTTTCAGCCTTCTCGTAGTGGACCGATATGGTGTAATAGGTAGCAGGTCCTTTCCACTCACAGACTGTACCTGCATCGGCCTCCACAATGAACTCCCCCCTAATATCAGTGAGTGGAATGTAGTACACCGGAGGGTGGTACGTTTCAAGCACACGCTTGGAGCCCTGCGATTCGGCGACGACCGTATTATTGAAGACGACCCGAACCCTACCGGCGAAATCCTCTGTTATAGGGGGCCGCGGATAGTCCCATGCGGACTCCTGGTCCGGGCCTGGAATTTGTCGCCGTGCTGCTTTATTCACGATCACTCCTATTGAAGCGGCCAGTCACGCAGGATGCGTTCGGTTTCCTCAGCGTGGGTAGTTTCATCACGTATCATGTCTTCCAACTGGACCATCAATCCGATATCTCCGTATTCCTTGGCTTCCTTGGCATGCTTGGCGTATCCTGCGACAGCATTGCGTTCTGCCTCAAGCACTGCTTCAACCATTGCTCGATTAGTCGCTGCAGGTTTCACGGGTGTGGGTCTCGTCGTAGGGTTGCCCCCGAGGGCCACTATTTTATTAGCCAGATATTG
>JABIQT010000581.1 GCA_018667995.1 Candidatus Latescibacterota bacterium | reverse complement strand
GGCGCCATTCCAGCCTCATGCACAGATGTGACCCCCGCTGCGGCCATGGTTTTCAGGCCGGCGAGGATGTTTTCCTTGATGTCGTCGCCACTAGGCGGGGGTATATGGTTTCGGATCAAGTCTTGGGCGAGAACCTCCATAACCCCGCTGGGTTCGCCACTGCGCCGCCTGATGATCTTACCGCCTTCTGGATCGGGTGTGCTGGCGTCAATCCCCGCCGCTTCCAGCGCTTTCCCATTATAGAAACCGGCAAAGCCATGTAAAGATTCAAGCTGAACGGGATTGTCCGGGAAGGCGGCATCTAATGACGCCCGATCAGGATATCCTTTGGACGCCCATACACCCTCGTCCCAACCTTGGCCCATAAGCCATTTGCCTGTAGGCGGCGAGGGATAGAACGACTGCAGTCTTTCCACCATTTCCTCAACCGTTTCGACTCCTGTAATATCGGCCTTTCTGCGATCATGGCCTAATTCATGCACATGGGCGTGCGAATCGACCACGCCTGGGATTATTGTTCGGCCCTCTATGTCGTATGACTTGGCGTCCGGATACCGGCTGGCAAGGTCAGACGCATCACCGACGGCGACGATATTACCATTCTCAATCACCATTGCTTCTGCGATCGGTTGTTCTGCGTCCACGGTGACTATGGTTCCGCCGGTTATCAGCGTCGCCTCTATTTCTTGGCCGCTCTCACAGTTTGCCAGAATCAATGCACACAATAATACAGGTAATATCTTCGTCATTGTCCGTCCCACGGGTGAAATAGGATGCATGCCTAGAGTCCGAGCAACTGGGCGGCATTGCCACCCATAATGGCCGTCCGGTCTTCTTCGGATATCTCGAGAGCTCGCAGGCTGGACAACATCTTAGGGATGCTGCCTATCTGGTGCGGGTAGTCTGAGCCTGCGAGAATGTGGTCTATGCCCGCGAATTTGATGGCAAATTCAAGAGCATTCAGATCGAAGTTTACAGTGTCGTAGTAGAACTTCTCTTTCAGGTAGGTGGTTGGTAATTCGGTGATATTCTCGCGACACTGTGGAAAGGCTTCGTACACGCGATCGAACCTTTCCGAAAGATAGGGTACAGCGCCACCCAGATGGCCAAGTACCCATTTCAGATTTGGAAATCGCTCCACTACTCCACTGAAGACCAAACTGGCTGTGGCCAATGTGGTATCCATGAGAAAACCTACCAGAGGCATGAGCATGTATTGTTCCATGGCCTCGACCCCAACGGGAAATGTGGGGTGCACGAAAAAGACTACGTTGAGTTCGTTAGCTCTTTCATACATGGGCCAGAAGCACGGATCACTGATAGCTACACCATTGGCATTGCTAAAGATACACACCCCTTTTAGGCCGAGTTCCGTAACGGCGCGCTCCATCTCATCGGCGCATGCTTCCGGCTTGTTGAGCGGAAGCGTGGCCAGAGCAGGAAACTGGTCCGGGTAAGAGCGCTGAATGTCCGCGAAAATGTCATTGACTCGTCGAGCGAGTTCGACAGAGCGATCCGGAGTCTCTATCAAGGTTCCCGGAGCGGTAAAACTGATGACTTGCTTGTCGATTCCAGCGTCGTCGATGACCTGTTTGCGTACATCCATGAGACGATGGCCCGGCACCAGTATGTTGTAGTCTCCGGGAGAATGCAGTACAGGGTTTCCATCGTCGTCGTAAGTCACGGAATAGGCGCTCGGGCCTTTCTCTATCTCGTCTACGTACTCAGGTGGGTAAACGTGATTGTGGAAATCGATAATGGCCATGATGGTTGCTCCCCTCGGTCAAGAATGACGCGGAAAAGGTGGACACATTCTTGTTGTATTTCAGCGTTCGGTACTGGTATCCGGGTACGACGGGTGGTATCAGGCGTCTATTTTCAGGTTACGGCTTCCGGGGTCCTCTTGCCAGCAAGCGGATTGTCTCCGCAAGCGTGCGGCTTTGATCTATAGTTTCCGGACGCTCATGGCCGATCTCACTTTCCGCGATAGTCCTAAATACGTCGGCAGCTCCTTCGTGGAAATGCGATGTGACCCCCGCCTCGGCGTACGTTTTTGCGATTTCCTCCATCTCGCCAACCCATCGAAAGGCCTTGGCTGAGAGACCGCGAATGCTCTGCATGGATTGAAGTCTGGCAGTCTGACTCTCTTCAAGTTCCTGGTGCAATTCGTCCGAGAGACCCAGTGATTGAGCGGTCAACAATGCGGCCGTATTTAACGCAGCTGCTCCTTTGGTCAAGGACGCGTAGCACATTTTGATTCCGGAAGCACGTCCGACTTGTCCTCCTAGCTGGCGCACCGCAATGCCGTGTCCGTCAAGTTCCTGGAGCAGGCGATCATTCGGCCCGGAAACGTACAGTCGCGTTATCTCATTCGGGCCGGGTGGCCCGCCAATAATGCCACCATCGATGAATCTCCCCCCCGCTTTCGTAATCGTTTCACAGATCTGGTTGGCGGTTGACGGCGCGATGGCATTGCAGTCCACGAATACCGGGCTGGAACCGGTATTTCTAATGGCATTCGCCATGGCCTCCGCGGCAGATGCGGCTTCTGAAGGTACGAGGATGGAGAGGATTACGTCCGCTTGCCTCGCGAGTGTCTCTAAATCGGCTACCTCGCAAATACCAGCTGAGGCTGCGAGACTCCGTGTACGCTCGCTGCGCTCTTTGAGGCACGCGATAACCTCAAGGTCGGCTGCACCCAGTGCCCGGCCTACGGCATGCCCCATGTCACCAGGGCTCATTATTCCTACGGACTGGATATTCATCATGAGACTCCTGACGCAGCAAAGATCTGTGCCGCGTCCCAGGATGGTTGCGCCACCAAATCAGACGCGGGTGAGATGTCGGTATTT
>JABIQT010000889.1 GCA_018667995.1 Candidatus Latescibacterota bacterium | reverse complement strand
CCAGGCTCCGTGATCTTGTAAACCATCGATATGGGAGTGGTTCCATTTGACAGGGATACCGACTTCTCATCGTTAATCGGTTGTCCATTGCGCCTTAAGATAACGCGGGCCTGCAGGGGGATATCGCCGTCGTTCATGAGGAGCGCTCGGATATTGAAGCGCTCTCCTGCATTGACCTTCCGGGGAGCGGAGATCTTGTCTGCCGACCAGTTCTCCTGGCCGGTTCTGGCTAACGGTACGGTGTGTATTACCACTCCCCGTTTTCGCGCAGATTCTACGACACTTCGGGTGCTCCGAACTGTTTCGTTGCCGTCCGACATCAGTACAATCGTGTTTTCCCCATTCCGAGGCAGGGAAGCCAGGCCTTGCTCAACGGCGCTGGCTATATCGGTTGCATCAGTTGCCACACTGGATTTAGGCGCGAAAGCCTCGAATCCACGGATTAAGGGAGCCTCCACTACAGTTTCTGTCGCGAAACTCATCAATCCGGCCAGATCCTCTTTCTGTTGCAGACGTTGCACATCGCGCATCACGGACAAAGAATGATCCCGCCCCAACGGATCGATGCTATCCGATCGATCAATAAGGAAGAGGATATTCTGACTTCCAGGATTTACCGTACGCTGAATCGGGTTCGCCAACGCCAGACAAACCAGAATGACCGTCGCTAGTCGCAGAATCGTGGAAATGATCAGACGTCGGGTGCTCAGCTGCCGTCGTCGGGACAGTGAGATCATGAGCACAACTGCTACGAGCACCATCATCCATTGCCAGGGGATGTCCACCTCAAACTCAATCATTGTGTAGAGCACCCCCCTCGCAGTGCAATGCACGCGGAAATGGACGGCGATCGAGCTTTGACGGGAGGCCAGCCGGCGCATACTGGGAGAAGATGTCTCATCCTGGTTGTGTCGTTTCTCTTCGCATGAAGTCCATCGCCCATTCAATCGTAATCAGGACAAGAAATAACCAGAGAAAAATCCGCCAATAGGGCGTGCTAACGGCGGCTTGCGTTGAGGATGAGATTCGTTCATCTGCCTGCGTATTCGATCGGCGAAAAACCCGTATATCTGATTCTTCCGGGTCAAGCATGTTGGCCACGAAATAGCGAGTCTCTCCACCGATTCGAGCTTCGTACAGACCACTATCGTACGTATCAGAATAGGCGATCGCTCCAGCAATCGGTGTAACAGTTCGCACGACACCGCGGGGTGATACGACCTCGACATGATTAACCGTGTCGGCAACGATGTACGTGTATATCTCTCCGGTCCTTATGTGCGATTCAGTGGCAGCTGATTTAGGGTTGACCCAACTTAGGGACTTTAAAAGAATGAGTAGGGCCGAGGGGTTGTCGAGCTGTTCGGCAATATCGAGTGACATAACTACACGTCTGTGACCATCCGGCGCTCCGGAAAACACCACAGGAAAGGTTTTGGTTTGAGCAAGGACCTCGGACCATCCAGGTATGTCCCCAAAGGCGCTAGCGCCGGCGAGGGATATCCCATCCAGAACGAGGCCATTAAGGATCGGATGGTCCGACTTCCAATCGTAGAAACCTTGCTCCAAGTTCGGGCGCCCGTTTCCGGGAGCATCGACCACGACCACCCCCCCTGGTGGCATGGAATCCGGTTGAATTCCATCGTAGAGGTTGATATCGAATTGCTCATCGTCCTTATCAGCCGTTTCTGGTGGACGAACGGTTACGCGGTAGCCGTCCAGCTGACGACAGAGGGAGGAGAACGTATCATCTGACGTCCAGACACGCATCGATGGCATCGAGATTGTGGTCGGCAGAAAAACAACCTGGTTGTCCACGTCCAGACTGTCCGCAATCCTGAATTCTGCGGTCACAGGCCCGTCACCAACTAGCTGGCCGATCCTTACGGGCACTGATGCGCTGGGTGGAAGGTCTACTACCGCCTCCATGATCGTTTCGCCTGCCTGGGACAACAGCAGCGTTCCAGAGCGTGTTTCAGGTACATAATTTCGCAGCAGGAGATCCCCGGACGTTCCTTGAATACCGGCAAGGCCGACTTGTTGATTGATGGCCACAAAACCCGTATTCTCACCTGTACTGCCCACCACGCGTGAAGAGAATCGGAAGGCAGCGTTGGCCGCAGAGCCTATCCGGTTGTCAAGTGACTGATCAGATAATACTATCACATCGATACTCTCGGACGAGTCGCCCAGGGATGTAATAAAGGAGAAGATCCCGTCGATATCCGCGGAAGTGTCCGTTGCGACGAGGCTATCCACGGCCGAGGATAGTGCTTTCTTGTCTGTGGAGAATCCAAAGACGACTTCGGGCCGGATGCCTACACTGATCAATATCATACGATCCAAAGGTTCCATCTCATCAATCAGGGCGTAGGCCTGCTCTTTAGCCAGATCTAACCTGGACCCCTCCGATTCCCTGGTCTGCATGCTGGCCGATACGTCCATCACAATGGCAATCTTGCGAGCGCTCTGCTCCCACTGAGGTTCTGCCAGAGCACCTACCACTACAAGCAGTATGAGTAGCTGAATCCAAAAAAGGGGATGAGACAGAAACCGCTGGAGGCTGAGGGATTTACTCGCCTGTGGATGCTGTTCCAGTTTACGCCAGAACAGCATGCTGGGTACAGCCAGTATGCTGGTGTGTTCCTTGAAGAGGTATATCAAGATCAGGGGCACAATGGCAAGCAAGCCGAGAAATGCCACCGGATTGGCGAAAGTCATGGCAATGTGGGGGGTGAATGTGTCATGAATTGAGGGCGATGATAATTATGGGTTTGATGAATGACAGGTTGT
>JABIQT010000915.1 GCA_018667995.1 Candidatus Latescibacterota bacterium | reverse complement strand
GCCTGAATCTTTTGGCGTCAGAGAGTGAGTGACCTGGCCCGTTGCAGGTGAAGTTAACCCCCGTTCCCTTTCATACCACGAATCCTCCCCATGTCCGCCTTCATTGATGCTTTATCCCATTGGCGGTTTCTAGACTCAGGTCCCGGTACCGCAGTTTACAATATGGCCGTTGACGAGGCCGTCACCGATGAGGTCCGGTCGGGTTCCGTTCCGCCCACAATTCGAGTATACAGCTGGAGCCCCCCTGCGGTGTCACTTGGCTATGCACAGATCCTGCATGAAGAGATTGATCCTGAAAAGTGTGCTATGTACGGCATCGATGTTATTCGGCGGCAAACGGGCGGCCGGACAGTGTTGCATGGCTGCGAGTTGACATATAGCGTAATCGCGCCTGAAGGCCATCCTGCAATCGGAAACAGTGCCTACGAGACGTATCGACGAGTGAGCGAATCATTGCAGACAGCCTTAGAAGAGGTGGGTGTACCTGTCGAACTCGCAGAGGCACCTGACAGTACACCGGAAGGTAGTGCCGGCGCTTGCTTCTCCTATGCCGCGCGGTTTGAGCTGGTGGTCAGCGGAAAGAAGATAGCTGGCAGTGCTCAGAGAAGGGCTCGGGGCGCGGTCCTCCAGCATGGATCGATTCTGTTGGGCCCCGATCACAAGCGTCTCCCGTTGCTGCTACCCAACCGCCGCCATGCAGAACGCGCTGAACTGGCCGCAATGCTCAATGATAGAACTATCGACGTCTCCGAAATTCTGGGCAGATCTGTCGCCCCTGAGGAGATGACGCCCCTGGTCAGACACGGATTCGAGTCCGGGCTGGAGGTTTCCTTCATTGATCAACCACTGACGGCTCAGGAAGAAATCGCAGTCGCACGCCTTTCCACCGGGAAGTATGGGCATCATGAGTGGAACTCAAAGACACGACCCTTCCATGTCGCTCGATGACGAGGTCTTTGATGGTGATATCGCCATCATCGGTATCGGTTGCCGGCTGCCGGGTGATTGTGGTTCCCCGGCACAGTTCTGGGACAGATTGACCGACGGTTTTGATGCCGTCACTGAAATGCCTGATAACCGCCGGGAACTTCTCGCCGGACGATACGGAAGAGATCTGGTCTCCCAACGGCCACGTGGCGGTTACCTGGATGATATCGAGAAATTTGATGCCGATTTCTTTGGTATTGCTCCCCGCGAAGCTCGCTCGATAGATCCTCAACATCGATTACTCCTTGAAATCGCATACGAATCCCTTGAGGACGCTGGATTATTGCCAGACAGCCTTCGGGGTGCGCCCATAGGTGTATTCATTGGAATATTTCTTGATGAATACTGGGATATGCAGAGGTACACCGGTAGCGATGTGACGGCGCATACGAATACCGGCGGAACAATGAGTATTGCTGCAAACCGAATTTCGTATACCTTCGATTTTCGGGGGCCGAGTATGTCTATCGACACGGCCTGTTCTTCCTCTCTTGTGGCCGTCCACCTTGCCTGCCAGAGCATACGATCCGGGGAGTCCACCATGGCCCTCGCCGGTGGCGTAAACCTCCTCCTGTCGCCTCAAACTACAGCGGGCTTCCAGCAAGCTTCCATGATATCCGAAATAGGCAGATGCAGTCCATTTGACGCATCGGCGGATGGCTATGTCAGGAGCGACGGGGCAGGAATCGTCGTCCTCAAACAGCTTCTGGCAGCTCGTGCCGACAAAGATCCGATATATGCGGTAATCAAGGGAAGTGCTGTCAATCAGGATGGTCGTACTGCTGGGATTACGGTACCGTCTGTTCAAGCGCAGAAGAAGATGCTCACTGACGTATATGGACAGGCTGGTATTTCCACTTCCAGTGTACGATTCGTCGAGGCCCACGGACCTGGTACGCCTGTGGGAGATCCCGTGGAGGCGCAAGCTCTGGGTGAAATCCTGGGGCTCGGACGTGAGCCCGGGGCAGCTTGCCTGATCGGTTCGGTGAAATCTAACATTGGTCATGCGGAGGCGGCATCCGGTGTGGCCGGACTCATTAAGGCCGCTTTGGCGATTCATTACCAATATTTGCCGAAGAGCATCCATTGTGGCTCGCCCAACGCCAGAATACCCTTTGACCAACTGGGGCTCCGTATTTGCAGCGAAAACGAATCTCTGAGTGGCAGGCGCGAAGAAATAGTCGCAGGGGTAAACTCTTTCGGCTTTGGCGGAGTCAACGCCCATATCGTGCTTCAGGGCGTCGTCGAAGAACAGAGCCCAGCATCTCCTCCTCTACTTCCGGGGCTTGTCCCACTCTGTGCTGAACATCCCTCTTCACTACGAGATCTGGGGGCCGCAATGGCTGGCCTGGCACACTCAGATGACGTGTCGAGTACAAATCTTGCCATCAGCGCCGTTTCCCGCTATCGATCACACCGCTATCGGGCGGCCTTGGTGTTCGAACCTGGCGATGACCTAAAACCGAAATTTGAAGCGCTTGCCGCTGGCCGGCCACATCCCGATCTCATTGGCGGAATGGTCCGTCCCGATGCAAAATCGGCCTTTGTATTCACCGGAATGGGGCCGCAGTGGTGGAGAATGGGGCTTGATCTGTTCGAGAGCGAACAGGTATACAGAGATGCAATAGGTCGTTGCGATGCCATACTGCGCAACCTTGTTGATTGGTCACTCATTGACGAATTATTGATGGAGGAGACCGAATCTCGAATCCTCGAAACGAGAATTTCTCAACCAGCCAATTTCGCCCTGCAGATAGCGCTGACCGACCTCTGGAGTTCCAGAGGGGTAGTTCCTGATTGTGTGGTGGGCCACAGTGTAGGTGAGATTGCGGCCGCTGTGGTGGCAGGATTCCTGAGTTTGGAGGAGGGACTGAGAATATGTAGTCTGCGCGGTACGCTGCAAGAAGAGGTCGCTGGTCACGGCGCAATGATGGCTGTGGCTATCTCCTTCGCCGAGGCCGAAAAGGCCATTGGCCATCTGAATGGTACCGTCTCGATTGCCGCGGTCAACAGCCCTGTCTCTGTGACTTTGGCAGGAAACGCGGACGACCTGAAATCGTTGGCATCCGACTTCGACCATGATGAGATTTTCAATCGTCGCCTGGAAGTGGACGTTGCCTACCACAGCAACCGTCTTGATCCGCTGCGGGATCGGTTTATTGCCGGCTTGCTGGACCTCAAACCCGGGGCGGGCAGTCGTCCAATGATATCCTCTGTTACTGGCCGAGTCGTTCAGGAGGGAGAGTTAGATGCGGAATACTGGTGGGGCAATATGCGAATGCCTGTTCGCTTGGACCTTGCCATGGATCAGCTCTGTGGCGATCCTGGCCTCGTCTACCTCCAGATCGGCCCGCATCCTGTATTGTCTCAGGCCATCACTGAGAATCTCTCACATCACGCTCAGTCAGGAGTGGTTCTTGCCAGCATCCGTCGTGATGAACCGGAGCAACGCACTCATCTAAAATCGCTGGGATCCCTATATTCCCTGGGTATTGACGTAAATCTCCTGTCACTTTATCCAGAGGTCCGCCCCCATGTGTCCCTCCCCACATATCCCTGGCGGAAGAAGAGTTACTGGCTCCCCTCGGTAGTAATGGGTGATCATCCTTCAGGGGGCAATGGGCGAAGCGGGCTGGCCATGCGTCACATGGTCGCACCGGGGACAGGTAAATGCCATCTGCTGGAAACCACGCTGGATCCAGATAGCCAGACCTTTCTAACGGATCACAGAATCCGTGGAAAGGTGGTAATAGCAGCCGCAGTTTATATTGAGATCATTTTCCAGTGTCTGGATTTCCTTGATTGGGATATGTCATTGGGCATAGAGGATTTTGAGATCTTAGCCCCTTGCCTCTTTGAGGACGATGAGCCTCGGATCTGTCAGACCGTACTAAATGTGCATGCCGACGTCACTCGTGTTGAAATCAGCACACGCCGCGCCGTGCAGAATACGCCCTGGACGAGGCATGTCATCGCTTCAATCGGATCAGCGAAAGGCCAGATCGGTACTCCAAGTGTGCCTGAACTATCGGAGATCGCGGTGGCCGTCAATGGCGATCAATACTACGCGAGCATGCGGCAGCGGAGCATGATTTACGGATTGTCATTCCGGAAAATTGAACGGGCTCGCTATACCGATTCACACACACATGCATTCTTGGAGAACTGGTCAAACGAACATCCCTTTCGGATGGAATCTACGCTCATCGATGCCGGTTTCCAGGCCCTTACAATGTCAGCCTCGCTGGATAGGCGTCTGTGGTTACCCACCGGCGCAGCAGAAATAGTTCGTGGCCAGATTTTACAGGGCCCACGGGATCCCCTCACTGTGAAGGCCTCCGTCACTGAGAGGCAACCTGGAATCGTACACGGAGAATTCTCAATTAGCGATGCTGGTGGATCAATACTGCTATCGGTGCGCGGCGCGGTTCTCCAACCTCTTGGGCAGATAGGAACATCAATGCCCCTGAAGTATCTTAGGGAGCATTGGCAGCCAACGTCTTTGCCGAAATCGGAAGAGCCTCTTCGTTCTTCCGTCGTGTTGATACAGAATCAGGAGATTCTGGAGAACGGGACGGTTCCGCCCCATCAGAAGTTGATCAGAGCCCGATCTGGATCGCATTTCGAGGAAATCGGTGAGGACGAATTTGAGATTAACCTAGACAGTGATGAGGACTATGCCAGCCTGTTCAAGGAAGTCTCGCGTGATGCCGCAACGCCACTTTGCCATGTAGTTTTCCTGGCGGATGCCTGTTCCCCTGTGGATGAAACGGGTCGACTCTCTGATTTTGAGCAAGTCTATCGCCGCGGGATCTTCCGGATCCTCCGTATCGTGCGGGCCGCTGCCGCATGTACTCCGCGTAATGAATTTCGAGTCTGGGTCATTACGAGCAGGGCCTGTGGCGTGATCGAAGATGAAATGATAAATGTGTCACAGTCCATCCTTCCTGGAGTGCTCAGGGTGATGGCGAACGAACACACGGAATTCTCACCTACATTGATTGATTTTGATGATCTTTCACTACCGACGATTGTTCAGGAGATTCAACAGGCACAGACGGGCCCTGAAATCGCATATCGCAGCGGGAAGCGTTACACACGTTCTCTGAAGGGAACAAAGAAACCTGATCTGGGCCGTGCCTCCGAATCATCTGTGATGACATCTGCCCGAGATAGGCCCTGGCGTCTCAGCATGACTAGCCCGGGTCTGCTGGATGATTTAGGGTATTACAGCGTCTCCCGCGCCGCACCACAAAAGGGAGAAGTCGAAATTCAGATAGAGGCCTCAGGCGTGAATTTCCGGGACGTGATGACGGCATTTGGACTATTGACGGCCGTGGAGTTACAGGGTCTGCCCGCTTTCGGATGGGAGTGCGCTGGTAGAGTTACGGCTGTAGGACCAGGGGTGCGACACCTAAAAAAGGGCGAGACTGTGATGGCAATCGCCACTGCTTCGATAGGTTCTCATACAATCGCGCATGCTTCGCTCGTCTTTCCATTGCCGGGCGCACTTTCTGTGATTCAGGGGGCGGGTATTCCGGTTGTTTTCCTGACCGCATGGTATGGGCTCATACATCAGGCCCGGATACGGCCAGGCGAAAAGGTACTGATTCACTCCGCATCCGGTGGGGTTGGGCTCGCGGCCATTCAGGTTGCCCGATATGCCGGAGCTGAGATCTTGGCCACAGCTGGAAGCGAGATGAAGAGGCAGTTTCTCAGGGACGCGGGTATCCTGCACGTTATGGACTCCCGAAGTCTAACATTCGCAGATGAAGTCAGAGCGGCGACTGACGGTTACGGTGTCGACGTAGTTATGAACTCTCTCGCGGATGACGCTTTTGAAATAAGTCTCGGTTTGGTAGCTGCGGACGGTCGGTTCATTGAACTCGGCAAAGCAGACATACAGGCTAATCGTTCTATTTCTCTCGGGGTATTCGATCGTGGAATCTCGTTCATTGCAGTCGACCTCGCGCGACGCTGGCGAGATGATCCGGAAACCGTAGGCAGGATTCTGGCAGATTGTCTCAATCTTTTTGATGATGAGAAACTCTCACCGATCCCCACCGCCGAGTTCGCCTTTCAGGATGTCCGGCGGGCCTTTCAACGCATGTCCGAACCAGATCATATTGGTAAAATCGTACTTTCCGCCAACGAGACTCCTATAGAGGTCCTGTCTCCGCCAAAGTCAGTTTGTCGGGTGGATCGGAGTGTATTGATAAGTGGCGCTTTCGGCGCCTTGGGCCGCCTGTTGACACAGTGGTTCTACGACAATGGCGATCGGCATCTTGTGTTGATAGGACATCATGAACCCGATGCCCATAGCTCCGCGTTGATTGACCGGCTGCGGAGTGAGGGCGTGCAAATTGAAGTGGCTGTCATAGATATTACCAATAGAGACGCACTCTCCCAGGTAATTGTTCGGGCGTCACAATCTCCGGGTCCGCTTGGCGGCGTCATTCACGCAGCAGGCGTCCTCGACGACGGACTCATGATAAATCAGACTCCGGAGCGGTTGCGGAGTGTTCTTGCGCCCAAAGTCGAAGGCGGGTGGCACCTTCACGAATTAACCGAACAGATGGATCTGGAGTTTTTCGTGCTGTTTTCTTCGATTTCGGCGCTGACCGGCACGATCGGCCAGGTAGGATATGCCGCCGCCAACGCATTCCTTGACGGCCTCGCCCGGTATCGAAGATCAAAAGGCTTGCCTGGTTTATCCATAGACTGGGCAGGATGGGAAGATACGGGAATGGCGGGCATGAAAACCAATGCCGAGATCGAGACTCTATTTCCGGAACAGGCGCTAACTGCTTTTGGACTGCTTCTGGATTCTTCAGAGGTTCAAATTGCGGTGGTCCAAAATACGCTGGCTACAGCCGGGCACACTGTTGAGGCACAGGTAGATGACGAGCATCAGGTTACGTTGGTTGACTTCGGGAGTATGTCGGAGATCGAGCGTCTGGAAGAGATAAGGCGGTATCTGAGGAAATTAGCGTCACGAGTGACGGAGGCCGATAGCGGCGACTTCAGCTTGCCCGCGACTTGGATGGAGTTGGGGTTGGATTCCCTAATGGCTGTCGAAATGCGCAACCAGATACAAAAGGATCTCCAAACCGATGTCCCGGTCTCAGATTTTCAGCGAAATGTGTCAATCGAGAAGACCGTGGTCTTCATTTCTCAGTCATTCGGTTGAATTTAATCTGGATCGTGACCGAAGAGTCCACTGATTGGGCCATCTCAGTAGGAATTAGTGCGCCAAAACTCCTCAGCAGTCTGACGAATACGATCTGAATCGTGAAGTCGTTCTACCTGCTGCCACCACGTTGGGAATTGCCGGCGGTACCCCGGATCGCCAAATCTCTGGTCGATCAGCAGGACAACGCCACGGTCGCGATCGGTTCGAATAACGCGTCCGGCAGCCTGCAGAACACGAATCATCCCCGGATAGGTGTAGGCGTAGGTAAAGCCGTCCAGATTTCGACCATCAAAATATGCCCGTAGTAGATCTCGCTCCAGCGTAACCTGTGGCAGGCCCACCCCGACGATGACAGCACCGACCAGTCTCTCACCGGTCAGATCTATACCTTCCCCGAAAATACCTCCCATTATCGCGAATCCGAGCAAGGTGTGCGATCTTTCGTCATGGAACTGAGCAAGGAAATCTTCCCGCTCTGCTTCACCCATCGCAGGTGTTTGAATCGAAATATGTGAGTCGGGGAATGTCATTCGGTAACGGTTTTCGACTTCCTTCAGGTATCGGAATGACGGGAAGTAGATGAGATAATTCCCTTCCCGGCCCGCGACCATCGATGCGATTGATTCTGTAACGTCTTGATAGGATCCGTTTCGGAGCCGATAGGATGTCCCAATATGGTCAGCCACAAGAATCTGGAGATTCTCGGCAGGGAAGGGAGAATTCAAGCTTAGCATGGGATCCTCCGGTTCGCCTCCCAATAGTTCCCTGTAGTAGGGCAGTGGAGACAACGTGGCTGAAAACAGTACAGAGCCGGATCCACGCTTCATATTTCGATTCAAGAGATTTGAGGGATCCATGCAGAAGAGCTTGAGCTTTAGATCCTTACCTGATTTTTCGCAATATGTGATATAGTGATCATCGAACAGTTCGGAGATTCTCAGAAATGCCACGACCTCAAAATAGAATTCTAGCACTGACTGACGCTGCGGGAAGGCCACGCCGCTGGCCAGGATCTCTTCGGTTACCTTGACGAATCGCTTCAGAGCGGGGAGGAGCGATTCAGGCAGGGCCGTGTCGGTCCAATGCTCCTTGGAGGCACCGGCTTCGCACTCTCTGCGAAATGAGAGGAAGTGGCGGTTAATTGATGCGAGTGCCTTGGCCACCGCGGGCTGATTGGATTTTACCGCTCTTCGCAAGCTGAGAATGCTCTCTTTACCAAGGGTTGCAGAGTACATTTCCCGTGCGCGATCTAGAAGGTTATGTGCCTCATCGATTAAGAAGACATGTCGACCAGTGTCCTCCTGAAAGAACCTCCGCAGATAGGCTCTCGGATCGAATACGTAGTTGTAATCACAGATGACAATGTCTGCCCAGATGGATAGGTCCAGTGACAGTTCGAACGGACACACGGTGTGTCGACGCGCCACCTGCTCAATTTGAGAACGCGTCAGGGCATCAGATTTCAGTGCGTCCACAAGGGCATCATTGATCCGATCGTAGTAACCGATGGCGAATTCACAGTTTTCAGGATCGCATCTTGGCTGGGCATTTGGATTGAAACAGATTTTATCGCGAGCCGTTAGCGTGACACTCTTTACGGCTAGCCCTCTCTCCCTTAGAATCTCAATTGTTCCTTCGGCAACAGTACGTCCGACAGTCTTGGCCGTGAGATACCAGATCTTGTCAAGGAGACCTTCTCCCAGTGCCTTCAAGGCTGGAAAAATGGTGGAGATTGTCTTCCCGATCCCGGTTGGTGCCTGTGCAAACAGGCGACATTGGGATTCAATGGTACGATAAACCGCTACAGCAAAACGTCGCTGACCTGGACGGTATTCCGGAAATGGGAAGTTCAGATTGGAGATGGAGACATCTCTCTGCGATGTCCATTCCAGATAGGCTCGCGACCACGCGAGATATCGGGTGATCAGTTCGACGGCAAATTCATCCAGCTCGGAGTGACTGAAAACCCGGCGATCTTCATGTTCCTCCCAAGGGTCAAGCCGTACGTAGGTCACTTGCACCTGGATTGCGTCCAATTCCTCCTGTGTGGCGAT